>CAIYQF010000451.1 GCA_903928325.1 uncultured beta proteobacterium
ACGTCTATTTGGGCAAGGTGGCGCGGGTGTTGCCGGGCATGCAATCGGCGTTTATCGACATTGGCTTAGAGCGCGCGGCTTTTTTGCACGTGGCCGATGTGTGGCATCCGCCCGCTGAGGGCGAGACCATCCGCGCGGCACGCACCGCACAGGCGCTGGTTCCCATTGAGCGCCAGGTGTTTGGGGGCCAAGCGCTGATGGTGCAGGTGATCAAGGACCCGATGGGCACCAAGGGTGCGCGCCTGTCGACCCAAATCAGCATTGCGGGGCGGTTGCTGGTGTTTCTGCCGCAAGACGACCATATTGGCGTGTCGCAAAAAATTCCACTGGCGCAGCGCGAAGACTTGCGCCAGCGCGTGCAAGCTCTGGCGGGCAGCGAGGGTGGCGGTTTTATCTTGCGCACCAACGCCGAAGACGCGCAAGACGCGGAGCTGGCCGAGGACATTGCCTATTTGCGCAAGGCCTGGGCGCGCATCAAAAGCGCGGCGCTCAAGCTGCCGCCGACCAGCTTGCTGCACCAAGACTTGAATTTGTTGCAACGCGTGCTGCGCGACCTGGTGGGTGAGGCTACGCAGACCATACGCGTGGATTCGCGCGAGCAGTTCGAGGCCTTGCAGGCCTTTGGCGCCGAGTTCATGCCCCAGGCGGTGAAAAAGCTGCAGCACTACAAGGGCGAGCGGCCGATTTTTGACCTGTTTGCGATTGACGAAGAAATCGCCAAGGCGCTGGGGCGCCGGGTAGACCTGAAATCGGGCGGTTACCTGATCATCGACCAGACCGAGGCGCTGACCACGGTGGATGTGAACACCGGCGGCTTTGTTGGGGCACGCAATTTTGACGACACCATTTTCAAGACCAATCTGGAAGCGGCGCAGGCCATTGCGCGCCAGCTGCGCCTGCGCAACCTGGGCGGCATCATCGTGGCCGACTTTATTGACATGGCCCGCGCCGACCACCGGGACGCCGTACTGGCAGAGTTCAAAAAACAACTCGCACGCGACCGTGTGAAAACCATGGCCGGCACCTTTTCGCAGCTAGGACTGGTGGAGATGACGCGCAAGCGTACCCGCGAATCGCTGGCCCACATGCTGTGCGAGCCCTGCCCGGTGTGTGAAGGCAAGGGCATTGTCAAAACCGCGCGCAGCGTGGTGTACGACATCTTTCGCGAAATCTTGCGCGAGGCGCGCCAGTTCAACCCGCAAGAGTTCCGCATCGTCGCCGCGCCCAAGGTGATTGAGCTGTTTCTGGACGAAGAAAGTCAGCACCTGGCGGGCCTGAGCGAATTCATCGGCAAGCCGGTGTCGCTGCAAAGCGAGTCCGCCATGGGGCAGGAACAGTATGACATCGTGCTGATGTAGCCCATGCGCCTGAAGATTGCCGTCCTGAGCCGCAATTTCAGCACCACCGGTGGGGGGGCGGAGCGCTATTCGATTGCCATCGTGGAGCAGCTTGCAAAGCACCATGAGGTGCACGTGTTTGCGCAAACATTCGCGCATGCCTGGCCCGGCGTGCACTACCACGCCATGGGGCGCTTCCTGCAACGGCCACGCTGGATCAACCAGTGGTGGTTTGCCATGGCCACCGGGTGGGCGACGCGCAAGGGCTTCGACATCGTCCACTCCCACGAAAACGTTTGGCACGGCAATGTGCAAACGGTGCACGTGCTGCCGGTTCTCCACAGCCTGTTTCACGGAAAAACCGGTCTAGCGTGGTGGCTGCGTTGTCTGAAGGTGGCCAGCAGCCCGCGTCTGCTGAGCTACCTTTGGCTGGAAAAGCAGCGCTACACCATCACCGCAAGCCGCCGTGTGGTGGTGGTTTCCGATGCGCTGCGCACCGCCATGCTGCAAGCCTATCCCAGCATTGCAGGTGCGCTGGATGTCATCACGCCCGGCGTTGCGGTTCCCGCCCTGCCCACCAGCACGGCGCAAAAGCAGGAGGCACGCAAACAGCTGGGACTGCCAGCGGACGGCACTTGTCTTTTGTTTGTGGGAAACGACTTTCGAAAAAAAGGGCTACCGGCCTTGGTGAGTGCTTTGGCGCGCCTGGGGCCCGGTGTGTGTTTGGCTGTGGTGGGCAACCCCAGGCAGGCGGACGCGATCGGCCAACTCGCGCGGGACTGCGGCGTGGGGGCGCGCGTGCACTTTCTGGGTGCGCTGTTGCAGATGGACAGCGCCTACCGCGCCTGCGACCTGCTGGTGCACCCCACCATGCAGGACTCGTATGGCATGGTGGTGCTCGAAGCCATGGCTTATGGTTTGCCGGTGGTGGTCAGCGGCTTGCCCTATTGCGGCATTGCGGGGGATTTGACACACCAGGTGCAGGCCTGGGTGCTGCCAAACCCGCATGACGCCAGCGCCCTGGAACACGCCATCCGATCGGTTCTGGGTAACCCTGTGCTGGCGCAATCGATGGCCGAAAGAGGCATGCAGTTTGCCCAGGGCCACTCATGGGAACTTGCAGGAAAGCAGCACGAACGACTTTTCCAGGACCTGCTGGCCAAGGGAGATGGCCGGTGAAAACCATCCCCATCCTGATGTACCACCAGATCGACGTGCCGCCCCCAAAGGGCAGCGCCATGCGTGGTTTGGTGGTGGCGCCACGCACTTTTTTTTGGCACATGGCCTGCCTGTGGCTGATGG
>CAIYQF010000452.1 GCA_903928325.1 uncultured beta proteobacterium
GCGTGCAAAACGTCGGCCATCTTGTCCGAGTCGTACTCGTTCATCTGGCAGCCAAAGGTTTTGATAAAGACTTTTTTGGACATGGGAAATTCTCACAAATGGGGGGCCGCGTGCGGGGTACGTGGGCGCCACGCACCGGCGCCCGGCCAGCAACAGTTAAGGGGAGGTGGGCAGCTTCAGCGCGGCCTCGGCCTCGGTCAATACCCACACTTGGTGCAATTGCCCGTTGGGTTCGCGCACAAAGTTCACCACGGCTTTTTGACCGATGAGCTGGCCGGACAGGACCAGCATATTGTTGGCGCCGAAAATGCGCGCGCCCGGTGACAGGCGGTCGGGCTTGCCGTTGAGCAGCAGGTCCGGCGGCTGGGTGACTTGGATGACGCCGCGTTCGGCCTGGGGTGGAAAGGGGCGCGTCGCCGCGTCTTGACCCCACGCCGACAGCGAAAAAGCGCACATTGCGAGTGCCAGCGGGGCGGCAAATCCAAAGCGATGGGGGAAGTTGGCGCGGGGCGCCTGTGGGGTGCAGCGGTTCATGGTGTGTATCCAGAGGCTGGGTGAAAAAACAGCACAAACTCTAACACGCACCCTGCGCATACCCGCCCAGCCAGCGGCGCGGCGCAAGGTGGGGGCGACCGGTTTACGGCAGGGCGTTCTGTGCGTGGCTGGTCGTGATGCGGGTTTGCTTCCACCACCCAGAAAAGCTGGGGCACAGCCTGGCCACCGGCTCAAACAGCAGCGGCTTGGGGTGGATGTGCTGCGGCAGAGCCAACAAGCGGTCCACAAAGCGGCCCAGATGCAAGTCGTCCACCACGTGCACGCTGCGGGCGCCAACCAAGGCGGCGCCAATGGCCGCACCACCGGCAAACCAGCGCTCAGACGCCATCTGCGCCATGCGCTGGGCGACAAAGCCCCAGCGCATGGCGCTCCAGGGATTTGCTTGGTGGAATTCAGCCACCGCGATGGCAATACAAACCGCGTTTGTTGGCACCTGCGCGGGCCGCTGGCCCAAGGACCAGGCGTGCACCAGCCAGACGTCTTTGCCCGCAACGGCCCTGGCGTCAGGCGCCGCAAAGCCCAGGGATGCGGGTGGCGTGGTCCGCACGGCGGGTTCGTCAGTGGCGGCAAAAGGGTTGGGACCAGACGGCGCGCGTGGCGGCAGGCGCTTGGGGCTGCGCGCCAGTGCGTCCAGCGCCTCGTAACTGGTGTCTATCACCGTGCCTGGGCTGTGCCAGGGCTCGGGCGCGTAGCGGGCCACGTTGTCGGCGTTGAACAAATAAGGTTTGGTACTGCCAGTGCCTACGACCCACTGCCAGCTCAGGTGGTTGCTGGCCAGGTCGCCGTCCAGCAGGTGCGCAATCATCCAGCGCGCACCCGCGTGCCAATGCACCTTGCGGATATGCACCAAGTAGCTGGCCAACCACATGCGGGCGTGGTTGTGCAGATAGCCCGTGGCGTACAGGGTGCGCACCGCCTCGTCAATCACAGGAATGCCGGTGGCCGCCTGGCGCACATCCTCGGGCACCTCTAC
>CAIYQF010000453.1 GCA_903928325.1 uncultured beta proteobacterium
CTACAAAGGCCTGCTGACCCACGGCTTTGCCACCGACGGCCAGGGCCGCAAGATGAGCAAAAGCCTGGGCAATACCGTAGCACCCCAAGAGGTGACTGACAAGATGGGCGCCGAGATCGTGCGCCTGTGGGTGGCGGCTACCGACTATTCGGGCGACCTCAACATCGACGAAAAGATTCTGGCCCGCGTGGTGGACACCTACCGCCGGGTTCGCAACACACTGAAATTTTTGCTGGCCAATGTGAGCGACTTTGACCCGGTCAAAGACGCTGTGGCATTTGACGACTTGTTGGAAATCGACAAGTACGCGCTCTCTCGCGCCGCGCAAGTGCAAGCCGAAACTCGCGCGCACTTCGATGCATATGAGTTCCACCCTGTGGTGTCGAAATTGCAGCTGTATTGCTCCGAAGATTTGGGAGCATTCTATTTGGACGTGCTCAAAGACCGCCTGTACACCACAGCACCTAAGTCGCTCGCACGTCGCAGCGCACAAACCGCATTGCACCAAATCACCCACGCAATGCTGCGTTGGATGGCTCCTTTCCTCAGTTTCACCGCTGAGGAGGCTTGGACTACGTTTGGCAAGTCAGATTCGATCTTTTTGGAGACCTTCACGGACCTCGGAACTCCAGCTGACAGTCTTTTGGCCAAATGGCAAAGAATTAACGAAATTCGCGGTGCAGTAAATAAGCAAATCGAAAAGAAACGCCAAGCAAGCTTAATTGGCTCCTCTTTGCAGGCAAACATTGAAATCACTGGTTCAAAAGACGACATAAAACTTCTGAGTGAACTAGGCCACGATCTGAAATTTGTTTTCATTGTGTCTAGCTGCAAACTCATCAACTCGCGAGAAGAAATAGATAACCAAGACTACGAAATGTCATGGAGCTTGGAAGATGACCTGCACATCAAGGTCATACCTAGCAATGCCACCAAGTGCGAGCGCTGCTGGCATTACACCGACGATGTGGGCGTGAACGTCGCCCACCCCGGCATGTGTGGCCGCTGTGTGATCAACCTGTTTGGCGCGGGCGAGCACCGCGTGGTGGCCTGATGGCACGGCGCGGCAACGCTACGGGCCTGGGCCTGGGCCACTGGCTGGCCATTGCGCTGGTGCTGGTGCTGGCCGACCAGTTCAGCAAAATTCTGATCTTGGGCAGCTTTCAGCTGGGTGAGGCAAAGATGGTCACGGGGTTCTTCGACCTGGTGCGGGTGCACAACGCGGGTGCGGCGTTTTCCTTTTTGGCTGGGGCTTCGGGCTGGCAGCGCTGGTTTTTTACCGCGCTGGGCCTGGTGGCGGCGGTGGTGATTGTCTGGATGCTCAAAAGCCACTCCGGTCAGCGCCTGTTTTGCTTTGCTCTGGCCTGTGTTTTGGGCGGCGCCGTAGGCAATGTGATCGACCGCGTGCTGTACGGCTATGTGGTGGACTTTCTGGACTTTCATTGGGCCGGCATGCATTTTCCAGCCTTTAATCTGGCCGACAGCGCCATCTCCTTGGGCGCTGCCTGCCTGATTTTGGACGAGCTGCTGCGGGTGCGCCGCGCACGCTAAACGCAGCCAACTTACAAAACGCTAGCGCGGGCCGACTTCGAGCACCGTGATGGCGTCCAGCGGCTCGACCCCTTTGGCCAAATCGAGCTGGCGCGGCAGGGTGCCCGTCTTGTGATCCACCCAATGGCCCTGCGCCACCACCCGCGCGGGGCCCAGCGCAGAATCCAGCGTCGCCAGGTCCGAAGTCTTGCTAATTAAAAAGTAGTGCGCGCCACTGGGGGGTAATTGCGAGGTCAGACCGGCACCGGTACTGGGCGCCGTGCTGCGGTACAGGCCCAACTCCCAGGCCACGATGGGGTCGAGCTGGTAGACCACCACCGGGACCAGCGGCTGTGCGCGCAGCCAGGGAAGTACGTTGTGAGGAATGCTGTAACGCACATAGGCCGACAGCGTCATGCATTCCAAGAACAAGTACAACAGGTTCACCGCCACCACCGGGTACAGGGTGACCGCAAAACTGCGCGCGTGCTGGCGGGCTGCCCAGGCCCACGCCAAGCCACCCAGCGTGAGCGCGCCCAGGCCCGCTAGCAAAACCGGCTGGGCCACGTAAACCGCCAACCCCCAGACCAATGCCAGGGTCAGCAGCGTGACACCGGTTTGGGCCATTAAAAAGACCCCCGTGCCCTGCTGCGTGAGCCAGCGCGTGAGGTAATCGGCAGACAACACGATGGCGAACGGGAACAGGATGACCGTGTAGTAGTCGAGCTGAAACGCCGTGGCACTAAACAGGACAAAGGTGACAAAAAACGTGCCGCACAAAAACGCAAAATGCGCCCGCCTGGTGGGGCTTTGGGAAGCGTAGTTGCGCAGGCCTTGAAACATAGCGGCGACAAACAATGCCACCCAGGGCAAAAAAGCCCAGACAAACACGTGCACGTAGTACAGGGGTGTGCCTTCTTGGTTCTTGATTGGACCGGAGTTAAAAAAGCGCCCGAACTGGCTGTCCCACAAGAAGAAACGAATGCCCGAGACATGCTGGCTGCCAAACACCACTTTTTCTGGGTGCGCGTCAAACTGCCGGTACAGGGCCAGCAGCTCGGGCGCGGTCAGCAGCAAAGATAATGCGATAGCCAAACTCCACTTGGCGCTCCAGAGCTTTTGCCACTGCCCTTGCACCAGCCACATGCAGACCAAGCCGCTGGAGATGGTGATCAGAGTAAAAATACCCTTGGTCATGACCGAAATGGCGCTAAAGAGAGCGCCCAACAGCAGGTACTTCCAGCGGCTTTGCGCATCAAAGCGCAGCCAGTAGTAGCACGCGGCGGTGATGCTGCCGGTCAAAAACGCCTCGGCCTTGATGGCGCTGGACGTGTACATCAGGTGGTAGGTGGCCATGTACAGCAGCAAAGCCAGCAGACCGGTGTCGCGCCCGTACAGCAGGCGCGCAATGCGGTAGGTGTAATAGCCACCCAGCAAGTGGAACAAAAAACCCGGCAGGATGTAGCTTGTGGCACTGATGCCCAAGAGCTTGAAAAACAGGGCGCCCAGCCAAAACGGGAAGTGTGGCTTGTCCAGCCAGTCCTGGTGGTCCAGCACCAGGTCCATCCAGTTGCCGCTGGCCACCATGTGCTGCGCTAAGGTGGCGTAAAGCACCGAATCCCCTTCGTTGATGATGGGCGTGAGCATGGTCAGTGCATTGACCAGCACCGACAGCACGACAGCGCCGCGCAGAAAGGCCCGCAAGGGGGGAGGCAAGCGATGCACCCTGGCTGCGCTTTTTTAGTCTACCGTGGCGCCCGAATCCTTGACAACTTTACCAAGGCGTACGGTTTCTTTCCTGATCAGTTCGCCAAACTGGGCTGCGGTTCCGCCCACCACCGGGGTGCCGATGGCATCCCACTTTTTGTGGAATTCGGGGTCTTGAAAAATGGCGTTGAAGGTGCTGTTGAGCTTGTCCACGATGGGCTGGGGCGTACCGGCGCGCACGGCGATACCGTGCCAGGCGGTAAACTCAAACCCAGGCACACCGGACTCGGCCATGGTGGGCACGTTGGGAATCGACGGGCTGCGTTTGGCTGACGTAACAGCCAACGGAACCAGCTTTCCGGACTGGATGTAGGGCAGCGAGCTGCCCAAAATGTCAAACATCACGCCCACGCTGCCGCCGAGCACGTCGTTAAGCGCCGGGCCTGCACCCCGGTAGGGAATATGGGCCAAATTGGTATCCAACTGGGTGTTGAACAACTCGCCGACGAGGTGCTGTGGCGTGCCGTTGCCCGCCGAGGCAAAACTGAGCTGCGCCTTTTGCCCCTTAATCAAATTGACGAACTCCTTGACGGTTTTGACCCCCAGCTTGGGATTCACTTCCAGGACCAGGGGAAAGGCAGAGATCTGGACGACGGGCGCCAGGTCGGTGAGCGGGTTAAACGGCATGCTGCGGTACAGGGTGGAGTTCACTGCCATCGGGCCGCTGGCCGCCAGCAAAATGGTGTAGCCGTCAGCCGGGGCCTGCTTGGCGACGTCCGCGCTGCCGGTATTGCCGCCTGCGCCACTTTTGTTGTCCACCAGCACCGTCACTCCCAAGCGGGACTGCAGCTCGGTTTGCAGCAGCCGGGCCATCAAATCGGTGGGCCCACCAGGCGGGTACGGCACCACAAAGCGGATGGTTTTGCTGGGATAGGCTTCTTGGGAACGCACCTGAAATGGCAGGGCCATTGCGGCCAGGGCTAACCAAGCCATCCAAACGGGCCGGAGACGGGTTAGAGAAAGGTGGTGCATGGTTTTTCCTACAAAACGGGTGGGTAGCTTGGCAAAAATAGGGCTTGGCGGACTCAGACCTTAAAAAAGCCTGCCCGGATGTCGCTTGCGCGCGCCAAAGGCCGCCCTAGGCTGTGCGCGGCCTGCGCCGCTTGCGCCACCAGCGCCGCATTGTCGGGCGCGAGGGCGCCGTATTTGAGATGAAAATTGTTCTCAAATCCGACCCGTACATGGCCACCCATTGCGGCGGCTGCCGTGACGCAGGCGTGCTCAGTAGCGCCAAAAGCGCAGACCGCCCAGGGCTCCTGGCCCGCATGTGCCTGAAGAAAAGGTACCAGGTCACGGGGGTTGGACTGCTGGCCTGCGGTATAGCGACCCAGCACAAACAGCAAGGACCAGGGCGCGTCGGGCACCACCCCGGCCTGGCGCAAGGCCTGCCAGCGCAGCAGGTCGGCCACGTCATAGGCGATAAGCTGCGTCATGGTGCGCTCGCCAGCCAACCAGCCAAAAAATTCAGCCAAACCGGCCTCGCCAATTTCCGGTTGATCGATCTCGCGCAAGCCCACCGACACCGCCTCGGGCCGCAGTTCCCGCACCATGGCAATTTGGGTGGGCGCTTGGTAGACCTTGGCGGCTTCGCTGGTGACTTGCAGCACCAACTCGTCACCCACGGCCTGGCGCACCGCCGCCAGGGCGTCGCGGTAGCCCTGGACGTCCAGGCTGTGGCGCCCGTGGGCGTCGCGGATGTGCAGGTGCAGCATGGCAGCGCCCGCGTCCAGGCAGGCCTTTGCCGTGGTGGCAATGCTTTGCGCAGTCAGCGGAACCTGGGCATGGTCGCTGGCCTGCTTGTAGGCGCCGTTGGGCGCCACGGTAATGATCAGGGGGTCCATTGCTACGGAGGGGCGAGGCTATGGACTTAGAGGGTCAAAATCGTACAACCCGTGGTTTTGCGCGCCTCCAGGTCGCGGTGTGCCTGTTGCACGTCTTCGAGCGGGTAGCGCTGGTCAATGTGGATTGTCACTTTGCCGCTGGTCACCGCCTCGAACAAATCATCGGCAATTTCTTGCGTGCTTTCGCGCGTGGCGATGTGGGTAAACAGGGTTTGGCGGGTCAGGTAAATCGAACCCTTGGGGCCCAGGATGCCAGGGGCCACCGGAGCCACCGGGCCCGAGGCGTTGCCAAAGCTGGCCATCAGGCCAAACGGGGCCAGGCAATCGAGCGATTTGTCAAAGGTGTCTTTTCCCACCGAGTCGTAGACCACCTTCACGCCCTTGCCGCCAGTGATTTCCTTCACCCGGGATACAAAGTCCTCGGTGGCGTAATTGATGGCGAAGGCCGCGCCGTTTTTGAGCGCCAGCGCGCACTTGGCGTCCGATCCGGCGGTGCCAATGAGCTTCAAGCCCAACGCCTGGGCCCATTGGCACGCAATCAGGCCCACGCCCCCAGCGGCGGCGTGAAAGAGCACAAAGTCCCCGGCGCTTAGGCCGCCTTGGGGCAAGGTTCTCTTGAGCAGGTACTGCGCCGTCATGCCCTTGAGCATCATGGCCGCACCGGTCTCAAAGCTGATGGCGTCGGGCAGCTTGCACACGCATTTGGCCGGCAGGACGCGGCGCTCGCAATACGCGCCGGGCGGCTGGCTGGCGTAGGCGGCCCGGTCGCCCGCCTGCAAATGCGTGACTCCGGCGCCTACGGCTTCGACCACACCCGCGGCTTCCATTCCCAGTTGCACCGGCAGGTTCATCGGATACAGGCCGCTGCGCTGGTACACGTCGATGTAGTTCAATCCAACGGCGTGGTGGCGGATGCGCACCTCGCCTGCGCCCGGTTCACCGACGGCAATGTGCACCAGACGCATGTGCTCGGGGCCGCCGTGCTGGTCGATTTGGATAGAACGGGAAAGGTTGGACGGCATGGGCAAAGCTCCAAAAAAAATGGTCGACTGGCAAACCGCGTGGATTATCACGTCTGCGCCGGACGGGCTACATCGCCCCGGCAAAAGCCCCACCATCGACCAACAGGTTTTGCCCCGTGATGTAGCCGGCCTGGCTGCTGCACAAAAAGGCGCATACCGCGCCAAATTCCTCGGGCGTGCCAAAGCGCTGGGCCGGAATGCCCTTGCGGCGTTGCGCGGCCAGGGCGTCCACGTTTTGTCCGGACTTTTGCGCAGCAGCGGCGAACAAGGCGTTGAGCCGGTCGGTGTCAAATGCGCCGGGCAAGAGGTTGTTCACGGTCACGCCTTGGGCGGCGATGCCACTGCGCGCCAGCCCGGCGACAAAGCCGGTCAGCCCGCTGCGCGCGCCGTTGGACAGGCCCAGTGCATCAATAGGCGCCTTCACGGCGCTGGAGGTGATGTTGATGATGCGGCCATAGCCGCGCTCGGCCATGGCGTCTACCGTGGCTTTGATCAGCGCAATGGGCGTGAGCATGTTGGCGTCCACGGCGCGAATCCAGTCCGCACGCTCCCAGTCGCGAAAATTGCCGCTGGGCGGGCCCCCTGCGTTGGTCACCACGATGTCAAAGTCACTTCGGGTGGCAAATACGGCCGCGCGCCCGGCCTCGGTGGTTATGTCTTGCGCGCACACCACGATCTCAGCGGCAGGGCCCTGGCCGCGCTCGGCTCGGATGGCGTCTGCCGCGGCTTGCAGCACGTCGGCGCGCCGCGCCACCATCAGCACATTAACCCCTTCTAAGGCCAGCGCCCGCGCGCAGCCCCAGCCCAGGCCCCGGCTGGCCCCACACACCAGTGCCCATTTACCTTGCAGTCTCAAATCCATGGTTACCCCTTTGCTTCAATATCCACCGGCAACGCCTGGCTGCGGGTGCAGACAAATACGCCGCCCATGACCAACACCGTACCGCCCAAGACCCAGGGCGTGAGCGGCTCGTCCAGTACCAGTGCCGCCATGGCCAGCGTCGACATGGGTCCGACCATGCCCACTTGCGCGGCCAAACCTGAGCCCAGGCGTTCAATGGCCATCATCACCAGCACCACCGGCACCACTGTACAGGCGGTGGCATTGACCAGCGACAAAACCAGCACCTGCGGAGCCAGGGTGAGCAGGTTCTCAAGCGGGCGCATCAGCAAAAATTGCGCGATGCAAAACCCACAGGCGACGCAACTGGCCAGGCCGACTAAGCGCAAGGCGCCAAAGCGGCGCACCATCTCACCACTGTAAGACAGGTACAGCGCGTAGCTGACGGCACTGGAAAACACCAGGCCCGCGCCCAACCAGACGTGCTCACCCGTGAGCCGGACCTCGTGGCCAAACACCAGCAGCACGCCGCCATAGCTGATGGCCAAGCCCAGCCACTGAAACGCGCTAATGCGCTTGCGGTACAGCACCGCGCCCAAAATCAGCACCAGCGTCGGGTTGAGGTACAAGACCAAGCGCTCAAACGACGCGCTGATATAGGCCAGCCCGGCAAAGTCCAAAAAACTCGCCAGGTAATACCCGGTCAAGCCCAGCCACACCACGCCCAGCCAGTCTTTGCGGGTCAAGGCCAGCGCAGCCACCCCATTTTTTGGCCGCCCTGTCCACCACACCATGGCAAGAAAAAACGGCAGCGCCAGCAGCATGCGCAGCATCAACAGCGTGATGGCGTCCACCCCGTGGCGGTAGGCCAGCTTGACGATGATGGCCTTACCACTAAACGCCACCGCGCCGAGCACGGCCAGCGGCAAGCCCGTGGCCAGGGGTGGCTTTGCCTGCATGGCCGCTGTTGCGTGGGGGAAGGTGGGGTGATCTGGGGACAAAAGGTTATTCGCAAAGAGCTTATTTCGGTGTGCATTGTCGCTGCCACAGCAGGTCCTCATGCTGATAGCACCGGAATTTCTGCGCCCCGACACTGCGCCAACCGAGCCGATTTTCTGCGGCGCCTGGCGACGTACTGCAGGCGAAGAGCCTCCGCACGCATGGCTCCAATCCTGAAATAACTTTCTATTTTTTTAATAATTTCTTAATAAAAAATTACTACCGTATGGTTGTTCTTCCATTTCTATTGAAAAACCATGCCACAACAACGCCTCATCCCCTATTTCAACAAGCGGGTCCAAGCCGCTTTTCTATTGACCGCTCTTACGACCGCACTGGTCGTCGCATGTGGCGGCAGCTCAAACGGAGTTTCAGTCAGCGGCACGGCTGCCACCGGTGCCGCGTTTGCCAACGCAAGCGTCACGCTGCGCTGCGTTGGTGGTTCGGGCACCGGAAAAACCAGCACCGATGGAAGCTACGCCGTGTTCGCGTCAGGTGGTTCTACGCCTTGCCTGCTCGAAGCCAGCAACGGAAGCAATGCCATGCACTCGGTCGTCGCCAGTGACAGCGCCAATGTCGCCACCGCGAACATCACACCCCTGACCGAGCAGTTGGTCGCCAATTTATCTTCGGATACCGTCGACACGACCGCATTTTTCGCCGGATTTGGCGCCAGCAGCGCCGCCTTGCTGTCGTCAGCAAATGTCACCCAGGCCCAAACTGCGGTGTTTGCCGCCTTGTCGAGCGCTGGTATTGCAAGCAACGGAGTGACCGATGTGCTGAAAGCGCCTCTGGTTGCCAAGACCAGCAGCACGCAGTTGGGCAACAGCTACGACCAACTACTCGACACCGTAGCCGCCACGGCGGTGCCGGTAAAAATCATTGCTCTTAACGACTTTCACGGTAATTTCCAGGAGCTCAGTCTCACGTCGAGTGGCGGCAGCATGGTGCTGCCTAACGGCAGCGCAAGCAGCACGCTCAACGTAGGTGGTGCCGCGTACCTGGCGACCGTGGTGAAAAACATACGCGCCAAGAACGCCAACAACATCATGGTGGGTGCAGGCGATTTGATGGCAGCGTCTCCGTTTGCGTCAGCGATCAACCATGACGAGTCCACGGTGGACATCTTGAACCAAATTGGAGTCGAGGTTTCTTCGGTCGGTAACCACGAGTTTGACCGCGGCATTACCGAGCTCAAGCGCATTCAAAACGGCGGCTGCTACCCCGCTGCCAACGGCCAAGGCGTCGTGGGTGTAGACACCTGCTTGATGGCCGGCGGCACCTTCTCCGGCGCCAAATACAAATACCTGGCCGCCAACGTGATCGACACCAGCACCGGCAAGCCCACGCTGCCTGCCACCTATATCAAGCGCTTCGGCACGGTCAGCGTCGGATTTATTGGTTTGACCTTGAAGGCTACGCCCAATTCGGTGAGCGCTGACGGCGTGTCTGGTCTGCGCTTTGACGACGAGGTCACCGTCATCAACACCTACGCCAGCCAGCTCAAGGCCCAGGGCGTCACAGCGGTTGCCGTGCTCATTCACCAAGGTGGTCAAACGACGTCCACCACCGTGAACGACAAGACTTGCCCCGGCTTTTCCGGTGACATCAAAAGCATTCTCGACAAGCTCAACAGCAGCGTGGACCTGGTCGTTAGCGGGCACACGCACCAAGAGTACGTTTGCAACTACCCCACGGCCAGCGGCAAGTCGATTTTGCTGACCTCTACCGGCTACTATGGCCAGGCGATCAGCGAGATTGACCTGACCTTGAAGCCCGGCGTCGGCCTTGTCAGTGCAAGCGCCAACACGGTCCCGGTGATCCGGTCCGTCAACTCAAACAAGGTGGCGCAGGTCGCGCCAACGGGCTTTGCGGTCGTTGAAAAAGACGCCGCCATCGACGCCCTGGTAACGAATTACGTCAACTTGTCCAATACCGCTGGCAACCTAGTCGTGGGCTCTGTGGCCACGGACATCAAACGCGCCTTGTTGGCCAACGGTAAGGACCGCGACGAGACTAACGAGAGCGCCTTGGCAGATGTGATGGCAGACAGCTATTTGTCTGGGGTTCCAGGATATACCGCCGATGTGGCCTTTGTGAACCCCGGCTCTGTGCGGGCGGACCTGCTGAAATCTGTGACCGGTAAAGCCGATGGCGCAGTGCTGTACTCTGAGCTAGCCACCATAGAACCTTTTGCCAACAACTTGATGGTCCTGAATTTGACTGGCACGCAAATCATTCGCTTGCTAGAAGAGCAGTGGGAAACGCCCAACCACACCGCCAAAACCAACCCCGACAAAGGCACTGTGGGGCGCATACTGGGTGTCTCCAAGGGCTTCACATACACGTACGAAAACAGCGTGACCCCTGGCGCCGCAAAGGGTTCTGGCGCCCGTGTGGTCAGCGGCAGCGTCAAGCTCAACGGCGTGGCGATTGACCCTGCCAAAACCTACAAGGTCGTGACCAATAGCTACCTTGCCACTGGCACTGCGCCCGACAACTTCACCACGATGGCACAGCAGGGGGCGAACAAGTTGGACACCAAAATCATGGACTTGGACGCCTTTGTTGCCTACTTCAAAGCCAACGCCAACCTCAGCTCCCCGGCGGCCCGCGTCACCCGCCTGAACTGATTCTTTGTTTTGTCCTTGACCTTCCACCCTCCCTCGGGAGGGTTTTTTTATGCAAAAAAGAATTCTTCGATACCTTGTTTGCTTGCTGTTGGGGGCAACGGGCACGGGTGCCATGGCTGGCCAGCCCAGCACCGCTCAATTCGACGCCCTGCACCAGGCCGCAGCGCAAGGCCAAGAAAAGTGCTTCACCCAGATTTACCGCGACACCAACGCCTACGCCCAGTGCATTCGCAATTTGGCCAGCGCCCATGCAGCGCAGCCGATGGAACAGCTTGGCGTCTACTACTTCGGTTTTGTCGGCGCACTGAGTTACATGCGGGTCAGCCAAGCCGGGGTTGAACCCATAGCCCATGAATTCTTGAAAAGCTTCCGCAAACTTCAAAAGTCAGCTGGTCTCAGTGACGCGCAGCTTTGTGCCAGCGTGCCTGGCAATTGCGAAATTCGCATCGGCCAAACCCTGTCGATGGAACGCGCCCCCGCTCCTGCTCCTGCACGCTCCCTGCGCCCGGTGTGCCAAGCGGGCGTATGCCGGATGGAAGGCCAGTAGGCGACGACACCCCCCATAACCATTGAAAGTACGCCCCGTATTTCATGCCAGGCCAGTATTTGCCTAGGCAAGCAATACAATACGCTCATGGTTAACCCTGACACGTCGGCTTTCTACGACCCGGCCAACTACCGCCCAGAAGACAGCGTGGGCTATTTAATGCGCCTCATTTTGAGCAGCATGGCCCACGGGATTGATACGCATCTGGCAGGCTCGGACCTAACCAACGCGCAGTGGCTGCCCATGCTCAAGCTGCACTTGGGTCACGCATCCACCGTGGCGGAACTGGCGCGGGCTTGCAACCTGGACGCCGGGGCCATGACCCGGATGCTCGACCGGCTCGAAGCCAAGGGCCTGTGCAAGCGCATCCGATCGGAGACCGACCGCCGGGTGGTCAACATTGCGCTGACCGACACCGGGCGCACGGTGGCCCAAGGCGTTCCTGGCGTTTTATGCACCGTCTTGAACCAGCACCTCACCGGCCTGAGCACCGACGAGTTTTCTGTCTTCAAAAACCTGTTGCAACGCGTGTTGGCCAATACCGCCGGGTCCGAAAACACGCCGCTGGCCTGGTTGTCGCCATCGGCTCAATGTGCTACCACCCCCCTTTCATTCTTGCCTTCAGGAAACCCCGATGCCTCTTAGCCCCC
>CAIYQF010000454.1 GCA_903928325.1 uncultured beta proteobacterium
GCCTGTTTCCAGTGCAATAGCTCCAGCAACTGGGCGGGCGTGAGGGCGGCTGTTTTTCCCATCGGCTCAAATATGGCTATCGCCTGGACTTTGCCTTTGACGCGCACCGTGTCCACCTCGCGGCAGGTCCAGTCCGTAAGCAGAGCCTGTGTTTTTTCTCCAATCAAAATGCCGACGCCGTAGACCTTGGTCAGACCCTCCAAGCGTGCACCCAGGTTCACCGCGTCTCCCATGACGGTATAGGCCCTGCGAATTTTGGACCCCATGTCACCCACGCGCATGGGTCCCGAGTTCAGTCCAATGCCAATGTGCAAGGTAGGCCAGCCCTTGGCCTGAAAATCTCGGTTTAGTGCTTGTGCGGCCTCTTGCATGGCCATCGCTGCGGCGGTGGCGTTGTGGGCATGCTGGGCGTCGGCAACCGGTGCACCCCAAAAAGCCATGACCGCGTCGCCAATGTATTTGTCCAACGTGCCATGGTGGCTGTCGCGTATGACTTCGCTCATGGCGGTGAGGTAGGCGTTGATGAGTTCGGCCAGCGCGTTGGGGCTCAGGTGTTCTGAGATCGAGGTGAAATCCCGCACGTCGGCAAACAGCACCGTCAACTCGCGTTCGATGGGTGCCATGGTGAAGGCTTCGGGGTTTTCGGCCATTTTGTCGACTAGCTCGGGCGGAACATAGTGAGCAAACAAGGCCGACATCTGGCGCTTGCCGCGTGCCTCGACGAAATAGCCGTAGCCCATTTGCAAGCCGAAACACGCCACCAGACAGGCCAGCGGCGCAGCCAGGGGCAGCATGAGCTGCTGGGTCTGCAAAACCCCCATGCCCAGCACCACGACAGCAACTAGGCAGGCCAGAAACACGGCAATGCTACGGACCGGTTTGAGCCAGGCGCCACCCAGCACCATGAGGGCACCGAAAACCACAACCCCGAGCAATTCCAGGCCCTGTGCATAGGCCGGGGCCTGTAACAGGCGCCCGTCCAGAATGGCGGTGATCAGGTTGGCGTGCACCTCCACGCCCGGAAAGCTCACGCCCGTGGGCGTGGTTACCAGATCGGCCAGACCGGCGGCGGAGGTGCCGATCAAGACGATGCGATTGGCCAGTTGGTCCTTGGACACGCGACCCTGTAGTACGTCCACAGCCGACACATATGGAAAACTGTGCGCTGCGCCACGAAAGGGCACCAGGGCGTTTAGTGCGCCATCCACTGGGGCCGCTATGCCACCCACGACGATCTTTTCCACCCGTCGCCTGCCTTGGCCATAGTCGGCGCTGACCACGCCCAGTGGTTCGGACCCGGTCAGTACCTGCACCACGGCCACCCCCAGCGAAGGGTAGTAGCGCCCGCCATATTCGACCAACAGGGGTACACGGCGGGTTATGCCGTCGCTGTCCCGCAGGGGATTGAGGTGGCCTGCGCCCGCCGCATGGGTCTGCAACTCAGGCAGCAGCCCCGCATAGCCGGGAAACGATTGCGCCGGCACTCCGGACAATCCCCAAGCCGCCGGATCCAGACCCGGTGGCAAGCCCGCATGCTGCGAAGGCGATCCGTTGTGAAACGCGTACCCCAACACCACGGGCCCGGCCTGCAGGGCCTGGCCTAGCATCTGGTCAAATGCCAGGCGCGGGCGCAACTGTTCGACATGGATCGCAAATGCTGCGTCGCCTTTGAGTTCGCCGTGCGCGAGTTGCTCCAGAATTTCTAGGCCCGAGGATTCGTCTTTTTCTGCCAGGATGACGTCCAAGGCGACCAGCGACACGCCGTAATGGTGGAACAAGTCATTCACCAACTGGGCCAGGCGGTCACGCCGCCAGGGCCAGCGCCCCTCGCCGCCACGGTCCTTTTCTTGCAGGCTTTTTTCGTCAATGTCGACCACCACAATGCGCTCGTCGAGGCTACGCGGCGCGATTGCCTTGATGCGAAAGTCGTAGAGCAATGCCTCTAGGGGGTGCAGCAAGGGCAGGGTCCACCAGGCGGCAACATGGCCAGCGAACAGCCCTACCAGTAGCCAACCCGCCAGCGTTCGCAGCCCGTGTTTGCGCATCGTTTGGGGCCTAGCGGCTCAGGTCTTCAACCTTCAAAAACACCCGACTGTTGTCCGAGCGCGCGCTGCTAGACGAGACCGTGCTGTTGCCCGAGCCGCTCCAGGGGCCGCGACCGCTAACCTCGGTCCATACACCCAAAGGCACGTTCAAACTAGTGGCCACCTGGCTGGCTTGGCCGCTGGCCGACGCCAGACTCTGGCTTTGGGCGGAAAATTGTACCAGCGCGCTGTCGCCATTGACTTTGGCGACCAAGTCCAACACGATTTTGGTGGTCGGTTGGGCGCCCGTGTTGGCGCCTTTGCGCGCTGTGGGCCCCTGTGCCAGGGTCAGGGTCGCGCGTTCTCCCTCCACGGCGCGCAGGCGCTGCTCGGTGTTGGTGTCGCGGCTGCTAATGGAGCTCACGCCGTCAGCATCCCCATCGCCGAACCGAACGGAGATTTGCAAGGACTTCGGCTTGGATGGTGCAGCGTCGCTGCGCTCAGTGGCCGTGGGGTTGCTGTTCATAAACGCCGGTATGCGGGGCAGCACCTGCGGCTTGTCGCCCGGCGATACGCCCATGAACCCAGCCTCATCTTTGTTTAGGCTGACGCGCCCGGAGGGGCCCTCCAACACGGTGGAGCCGACATACACGCGGTTGTATGTGCCTGGCGGGGTGTTGAGTTGGGCTGCAATGTGTGCGGTGGCAAAGGTGGCGTCAAATTCGGTTCCGCGGATGCCAATGGTGGCATTGGGGGTGCTCAACTTGTAGTCGGCAGGCGCGCTTTTCCCAATCGAGCCCGTCACCTGGCGCATGGTGCCGCTGAGCAGGCTCAGGGCGATCTCGTTCTTGGCAGCTCCGTGCTGGTCCGAGCGGTAGCGTTCAATTTTGAATTGCGAGCCGGGTCGTACCCAAATGATGGCGTCGTCCAGCATGCGGATTTGCACATTTGAATTGGCGCTGGTAGACACCGTATCCCCCTCATACAGGTCGTCGCCGCGCTGGGCCGGGCGCTCCTGGCCCGTGTGCTGGGAGATACGCGCCGTGCCGATCAAAACCTGAATCTTGCCAGCAGCAGCCCACGCGTCGGCACCACTTGCCAGTGTGGCGGCCAGCAGCACGCTGAAAAACATGCGCAATGCCGCGCCCAGATGCAGACAGTTGGCCATGGTCGTACCTTTTGAAAACGGCGATTTTCTCAGTTTACCTGCCAAAATCGTTTGAATTGCGACGATGGATGGGATCGACGTCGTACCAGCGCCGCTGCGCGCAGGCTCAGTTGCTGCAGGCTAGCTCCAGCACCACCGGCGCATGGTCGCTGGGCCGTTCATTTTTGCGCTGGGTCTTGTCGATCTGGCAAGCGCGTGCCAGCGGTTTCAGCGCGTCGCTTACCAGGATGTGGTCTATGCGCAGACCCCGGTTGCGCCGGAAGGCTGCGTCGCGGTAGTCCCACCAGCTGTAGCTCTTGGGTACCTGCGCAAATAGGCGGTGGCTGTCATTCAGGCCCAGAGCGATCAGGGCGCGCAAGTGGTAGCGCTCCTCTTCCGTGCAATGGATCTGGTCGCGCATTCCCTCGGGGTCCCACACATCGGCGTCGTCAAAGGTGATGTTGTAGTCGCCCATGAGCACCAGTTGCGGGTGTTGCTCCAACTCCTGCTTGACCCAGGCACGCAGGCCCTTGAGCCACTCCATCTTGTACTCAAACTTGTCGCTGCCCGGCGCCTGGCCATTGGGGAAATAGGCACCTATGACCCGCGTGTTGCCCACCGTGCCGCAAATCACCCGCGCCATGTCGTCGGCAAAGCCTGGGATGTTTTTCACCACATCCACAGCCGGTGTACGGCTCAGCAGCGCCACGCCGTTGTAAGTTTTTTGGCCAAACCACTGCGCCTGGTAGCCGGCAGACAAAAAATCGGCCGCCGGGAACTTGTCGTCCGTCATTTTGGTTTCTTGCAACACCAGTACGTCCACCGGGTTGGTTTGTAACCAGGCCAGCACTTGCGGCAGGCGTATGGTGAGCGAGTTCACATTCCAAGTGGAAAATTTCATGTTTTGGAAGGTCCGGTTGTGGCGCAGCGGGTCAGGGTGACGAATTGGTATGCCAGCCCATTGGCCGCCACATGGCTTTCGCGCCGGGTTTCTTGCCATTCGGGGCCAAAACCGGGGGCGTAAGCGTCGCCGGCAACGTCCAAGGCAATTTCGGTAATTTCTGCGCTGCTGGCCAGCGTCAAGGCCTGCGAGTAAATTTGCGCGCCACCAATCACCCAAGCGTCCGATTGCGCCGCACAAAGCGCCATGGCGCCCTCCAGGGAATGCGCTACCACCGCGCCCCCAGCCTGCCAGCCTGGTTGCCGGGTAACAACTACATTGATGCGCCCGGGCAGCGGGCGAAACTTGGGCGGCAGCGAATCCCAGGTTTTGCGCCCCATGATCACGGGGCAGCCCAGCGTGGTGCGTTTGAAGTGCGCCAGGTCTTCGGGCAAATGCCATGGCAGGGTGCCTTGGTTGCCGATGACGCCATTGGCCGCGCGGGCAAAGATCAGGTGCAGGCGCATGTCGGCGTTCACACCGCCACAGGGGCTTTGATGGCCGGGTGCGGCGCATAGTCGCGCACTTCAAAATCTTCAAACTGGTAGTCAAAGATCGTGTCCGGGCGGCGCAGTATGTGCAGCGTGGGGTAGGGCAGGGGCGTTCGGGAGAGTTGCAGCTCCACCTGCGCATGGTGATTGCTGTAAATGTGGCAGTCGCCCCCGGTCCAGATGAAGTCGCCCACGTCCAGGTCGCACTGCTGCGCCACCATGTGGGTGAGCAGCGCGTAGCTGGCAATATTGAAGGGAAC
>CAIYQF010000455.1 GCA_903928325.1 uncultured beta proteobacterium
ACCGATGCCGGTGACCGACAGGGCTGCAACCTGCGCCGTGGTCAGGCCCTGGGCGATCTGCGCCGTGGTGAAAGCCGCCACCTGTGTGTCGCCAAGCGCCGCCAACTGAGTGCTTGTCAGGCCTTGCTGGACTTGTGCCGTCGTCAGCGCCGCAATTTGGCTGACCGTAAGGCGGTAGGCCTGTGCCGTGCTGAGCACCGCCAAATCGCGGGTTTCCATGGCCGCGACCTGCGCGGTGGACAGACCGTAGGCTATTTGCCACGTGGTAAGCGCACTGACTTGGGACGTGGCTAGGCCAACGACCTGGGCAGTGGTCATCACCGAGACCTGGGTGGCGCTCAAGGCAGCCACATCTTGCGTGCTAAGTACGGCCACTTGGGCCGTGGTCATTCCCTGGGAGATTTGTGCCGTGGTGAGCGCTTGGGCCTGGGCCGTCGTCAGCGCAGCGACTTGCGCCGTGGTTAAACCTTGCGCCACCTGGGCAGTGGTCAGGGCCGCAATCTCGGCCGTGGTGACCCACTGGCTGATTTGGTAGGTGGTAAGAGCCGCTACCTGGTCGGTCGAAAACGCGGCGATGTCCGCCGTGGTCATCAACCCCGTGAAATTCGCTTCGTCCAAAGCTGCGATTTGCGCGGTGGTATAGCTCGTGTATGTAGTCATTCTCTAACCTTCCAGAGGCTATTAAGCCCTTGTCCTTGTGTATGAAGCCAGCACGCCGCTGCAGCCCGTCGACTTGGCTCCAGCGGCTCGCGTACGCGACGCGCAATCCTGCCTATGGGGTTCGGCAGAACTTTCTAAAACTTGAGTAAATTTATGAAACTAGTTCAAATTGATCGTAAAACACAAAAAACGCCAAATCGGCAAAAATTTGCCACCCTCGAAAGTAAAGCAGGAAACATACCATTTTACCTTGCCGCTTTAACCGTGACTGGCCCCGCACGAGCGCCTTGAGACTCAAGCAAAGCGGCAACCTCTTGCCGCTTTTTCAGGGTTCGCGAATGGATTCATCCATGGCTTTGGTCAAGGGCCATAGCAAATACGACATGACCGACCGTTTTCCGACCACGATTTCTGCGGAAAGTGTCATTCCTGGCAAAAGACGCGATTTTTCCGTCATTTTTTTCAATTTTGAGTCGCCAAAGGCGATGCGACTCATGTAATAGGCGTCCATGCCGGTGGTGCCGGCGGCGGCGTCGCGGCGGAAAGCGTCTTCGCTGATGGTGCGCACCCGACCGTCCAGGGTGCTGTGTTTCTGAAAGGGAAAGGCGTCGAGCTTGAGGTGAACCGGGTCGCCGGTCTTGATGTAGCCAATGTCCAGCGAATCGATCTTCACCTCAGCCTCCAGCGCCGCACCCAGCGGGACCAAGGTAAACATCTGCTCGGCCGCCTGCACCACCGACCCCTGCGAGAGCTTGGCCATGTCCAGCACCACGGCGTCCACCGGCGAAACCAGTGCGACGAGCTGCTTGCGCTTGTCAGCTTTTTGGAGTTGCTCGTTGATGCCATCGCGGTCGCGCGCCGTACTGAGCAGGTCCTCCATGGTCTTTTGTCGCCAACTTTTGCTAAAAGCAATCTTTTCGGACTCAAGTGCTGCCAACTCGTTACGCAGCTCGTGTTCGCGGTTGTTGGCCAATTGCAGCTCGCGCTCACCGGCCAGGCGCCGGTCGCGGGCCTCGAGTAGCTGCAAGCGGGCGCCATAGTTTTGCGCCATCAGGGTTTCTTGCATGGCCTCCATCTCGTTCAAAGACTTCATGCGTTGGGCCATCACCTGCTGGTCGCGCCGGTTGGTATCCATGGTGGCGGCCACGCGCGCGATGTTTTGCTCCATTTTTTCGAGTTGGGCGGCGTAATTGGCCTGGCGCTCGCGCGAGAGCTGGGCTTGGAGCTCGGCGTCTGCGCCCTTGCCCAGTTTTTTGCGCGGGCGCCCGGTCAACTCCGCGCGCAAGCCACGGGTTTGCGTATCCAGGCTGCGCAGGCGCGAGCGCAGCTGGGCCTCATCGGCCTGGGCAAACGTGGGGTC
>CAIYQF010000456.1 GCA_903928325.1 uncultured beta proteobacterium
CCATTTGCGCCAGCACCTCGGTCATTTGGCCTTTCTTCATGAGGCGCTTGGTCTCGATCAGCGAGGGCAAGGGCTTGGCCGCCAGCTTGCGCGCCTGCGCGTTGGCCAAATGATTGGCTTCGCTGGGCGGCACGATGCGGTTAACCAGGCCCATTTCCATCGCCGTCTCAGCGGTGAAAGGCTCGCCCAGTAGCAGGGCTTCTGCGGCGCAGTGGTAGCCCATCAGGCGGGGAGCGAGCAGGCTAGACGCCGCTTCGGCGCACAGGCCCAGGTTCACAAAGGGCATGGAAAACGCCGCGTTGTCGCCCGCGTAAACCAGGTCGCAATGGAACAGCATGGTGGTGCCCACGCCCACCGCCGGGCCGCAGACGGCGGCGACCAAGGGCTTCGGAAACGCCGCGATGCCGCGCAAAAAGCGAAACACCGGCGACTCTTGGCTGCTGGCGCCGCCACGGGTCAAGAAGTCGCCAATGTCATTGCCCGCGCTAAAAATCGTGGCGTGGCCCTGAATGACCACCGCATGCACGCTGGCGTCATCCGCCGCTTGCAACAAGGCGTCGGCGCAGGCGCCGTACATGGCCTGGGTGAAGGAGTTTTTCTTCTCGATGCGGTTCAGGGTGAGGGTCATCACGCCGTCGGCGGTGTCAATCAATACGTCTTGCATGGTGGGGGTCTCTTTACGCTGAAAGTGAGGGGTCGCCGGGTGGCAGGAAACTAGTCTTTGAAATACACCAGCTGGTGCGTGGTGGCCAGTGGCACGCCGGCCTCGCTCCAAAGGCAGCCGCTTTGGTCAAAAAAGCCTTTGCGAAACACCTGGCCGCGCGCCTGGGCCAGCACGTAGCCGCTGCCCGCCTGGGCAAGTTGCGCGCTGTCGGCATGAAAGTACACCGTCATGGACACCGTGCCTGCAGGCGTCCAGTGTGCGCGGCGCACCCAGACGCGAGGGAAGAAGATGTCGGCCGTGGCCGCCAGCGCAGCAAAGTCCAGCGGCCGGTCGGCGCGGTCGCGCACCCAGAGCTGGCTCAGGCTGGCTTCGTGCGGCGGCAAGGAGTTCTCGGAGCGGTCCCACGCCTGCGGCAGGCCACCGGATACCGCGCGCATGTCATAGCGGGTCAGCCACTCCACCGACTTGGGAATCACCGCGTTGGGCAGGGTGTGGGGCGCAGGCACCTGCGGCATGGGCAGGTCGTTGGCGCCCCAGGTGTCGCGGCGCGCGGCAGTCATGGCGGTGCCGGTCAGCACGCATTGCAATTGCCCGTCCGAATCGGCCTGCTGGATTTCAAACACCCAGTGCTGGGTGGACCGGTTGGTGCGCGCAATGCGCAAGTGCAGGGTGTAAGCGCCATCGGCAATGGCGGACACGTAGTTCACCGTGAGCGACACTGGTTCGCCCAGGCACTGCGCGTGGCCCACAATGGCTTGGACCACCGTGGCAGCGGTAATGCCGCCAAAGGGCCCCACCATATTGGCCCAGGCCGGGCTGGTGGCTCCCAGGTAAACGCCCTCGCCCTGCGATTGCAGTTGCAGGGCGACGTCAAACACGTGTACGCTCATTCGACGCGAACCCAGGTTTGGGTGCGGCCCAGCAGTGGCGTGCCAATGTAGCCCCGCACTTCGAGTTTTTTGCCACCTTCAATGGGCGTGAGGCGCAGGCGGTAGTCGGTTCCGTTGTCGGGGTCGAGGATCTTGCCCTCTTCCCATACGTCTTTGCCATCCACTTTCTTGCCACCACGGATGATTTCCATGCCCACCTTGGGCTTGTCTTTGCGGTCGTCGCTGCATTTGACGCAATTGGGCTCGGCATTCGGATCGGGGTTGAGGGCTTTTTCCACCACACCCGACAAGGCGCCGCTGGCATTGGTGCTGATGCGAATCACCGCCTTGGGCTTGTGGGTGGCGTCGTCAATGCTGTGCCAGACGCCCAAGGGCGTCACTTGGGCTTGAACCAGAGCGGCAGCGCCACTCAGCAGCAAGGGAAACAAAATCTTCTTCATAGCAAACTCCGTAGTGCGAGGATGGTAGACAGGGTGGGAATTCAGGCAAAAACTGCGTCGGTGTCCATCAACACCGCGCTGCCAGCGCGCGCGGTTTGCATGAGCGTCGCGGTCTCGGGGAACAGCTTGGCGAAATAAAAGCGCGCGGTTTGCAGCTTGGCCAAGTAGAAGGGATCCGCGTTACCGGCCGCGATCTCACGCAGCGCGACTTGCGCCATGCGGGCCCAAAAGTAGCTGAAGACCAAATGACCGGCGACGCGCAGGTAGTCAACCGCCGCAGCACCAATTTCGTCGGCGTCTTGCGTTGCACGCATGCCGATC
>CAIYQF010000457.1 GCA_903928325.1 uncultured beta proteobacterium
ATCGCGATGCCCCGGCCAGCGCGACGTTGGATTTCCTCTTGGTTGCGCTTCAAGACGGTGAACGTACCTCCTCCTACAGTGCCAATGCCCAACAGTCCTACTTGAATCGGTTTCATACAGTTTTTCGTAAATAAATCAGTTTCCGCTGCCACACCGTATTTCTCTCGTGGCAGCGGTTTGGGCGCAGCTTAGTTGCTGTGGCGCTTGCGGTAGGTTTCCAAAAACTTAGCGACGCGGCCGATTGCTTCGCGCAAGTCGTCCTCGTGCGGCAAGAACACAATGCGAAAGTGGTCGGGCTGCGCCCAGTTGAAGCCAGTTCCCTGCACCAGCATGACCCGTGTTTCTTGCAACAGATCCAGAAAGAAGGCCTGGTCATCTTCAATCGGATACACCACGGGATCCAACCGGGGAAACATATACAAGGCAGCGCTGGGTTTGACGCAACTTACCCCCGGAATCGCCGTGATCAGCTCATAAGCCAAATCGCGCTGGCGGCGCAGCCGCCCGCCCTCGCGCACCAAATCATCAATACTTTGGTAACCGCCCAGGGCGGTCTGAATGGCATATTGACCCGGCACATTGGCACACAGGCGCATATTGGAGAGCATGTTCAGGCCTTCAATGTAATCCTTGGCCGGTCGCTTGTCGCCGGAGACCACCAGCCAACCCGCGCGGTAACCGCAAGATCGGTAGCTTTTGGAAAGGGAATTGAAGGTCAGCGTCAGCACATCGTCGCTCAGCGAGCCGATGGCCGTGTGGTGCGCGCCGTCATACAAGACCTTATCGTAGACCTCATCAGCAAATATCACCAAACCGTGCTCGCGCGCTATTGCTACGATGCCCAAGAGCAGCTCGTCTGAGTAGAGCGCGCCCGTTGGGTTATTGGGGTTGATCACCACGATGGCCTTGGTGCGCAGCGTGATCTTGGTCCGAATGTCGCCTAGGTCGGGCATCCAGCCCTTGGACTCGTCGCACAAATAGTGCACCGGCGTGCCGCCCGACAGGCTCGCCGCCGCTGTCCACAGCGGGTAGTCAGGTGCGGGCAGGAGCATTTCGTCGCCGTCGTCCAGTAAGCCGTTGGTGGCCATGACGATGAGCTCACTAGCCCCGTTGCCTAGATAAATATCGTCTAGCGTAACCCCGTGGATGCCTTGTTTCTGCGTCTCATGCATCACCGCTTTGCGCGCCGCAAAAATACCTTTGCTGTCCGAATACCCCGCCGAATTGGGCAGGTTGCGGATCATGTCCTGCTGGATTTCCTCAGGCGCATCAAAGCCGAATACCGCCAGGTTGCCGATATTGAGCTTGATGATTTTTTGGCCCTCTTCTTCCATTTGGCGCGCGCGGTCCATGATGGGGCCGCGGATGTCGTAACAGACGTTGGCCAACTTGGCTGATTTGAGAATGGATTTCAAAGTCCCTCCGAGGGTGAACCGCTTGGCGCGAAACCTATAATTTGACCACAGTTCTGCAGCCAACTTGTACACCAACTCATCACAACTTGACACCTTTACGAACATGAAACTCCAAGCTGATCGCGCCCTGGGCCCCACCATCACAGGCTATGGTGAGGGCTGGATTGCGGTCAACGGGGAACAGGTTCGGACCAGCGTACTAATCAGCAGTATGGGCCATCGCCTGGATTGGCATTCCATGCGTTTCGAGGACCTGGGGCCGGAACACTTTTCAACCATGCTGAACTGGGGCGCGGAGTTGGTACTTTTTGGCAGTGGCAGCCACTTTCGCCGCCCTAAGCACGAATGGCTCGCTGCCCTGTATGAAAACCGTATCGGCGTGGAAACCATGGACACTCAGGCGGCATGCCGCACCTATAACTTTCTAGCGGGCGAAGGTCGCAAAGTGGTTGCGGCACTGATGGTCTAGGGTTTGGTAAGGACTTGGGTGCAAAAACCGACCTTATTTCAGGGTAAAATTGCAGGCTGACGTTGGAACAGTTCGCTTGACTCAAGCAATAAAACCAACTTGCCTGACACATTCTGCACGCGAGATTCAAATACCCTATGGCGATCGTTGTCAACAAACCCCTGCCCGAATTCGAAGCCAACGCCACTGGCGGACTTCGCGTGACCAACACATCGCACGTGGGGCAAACGATGGTGCTCTACTTTTACCCAAAAGACAATACCCCCGGTTGTACTACCGAAGCCATGCAGTTCCGTGACCATTACGCGGACTTCGTTAAGGAGGGTACCCATGTGTTTGGAGTTTCACGGGACAACATGAAATCCCACGACGAATTCAAGACCAAACTTGAATTACCGTTTGAATTGATTGCCGACACAGAAGAAAAGATGTGCCATATGTTTGGCGTCGTGAAAAACAAAATTATGTATGGCAAAAAGGTGAAAGGCATTGAGCGCAGCACCTTTTTGATTGGCGCCGACGGCCTTGTAAAAGAAGAATGGCGCGGCCTGAAGGTGCCCGGTCACGTAGAAGAAGTTTTGAACGCCGTCAGGGCGCTTAAAGTTGAAGCCTAAGCAACAAACTGCCCTAACCTTCCCCCGGATCTTTTGTCTTTTTGGTCATGCATAATGACCGAATGCATTTGCATCTCACCCGATCCCGCTAGGCCGCCTTTGAACGAGGTGGCCTTTTTATTGCCTGCTTGTTCCCCGTTTGAATTTATTTTCGCGAGTTTCACCTTCATGCCTTTGCCTATCGCTCCGACTAAACGTGCCGACCGCCTGCTGCCAAATTCACTTGAAACACCCCACAAACCAAAGCGGAACAGCCCGCGTAAATCAGCCCTTTTGTCCCCTTCTCCGGACCTATCTGCATCGGCCTTCCAATCCGAAATAGCGCACGGGAATGCCCGACCGCAAGCCAAAAGCCTGAGCGCAAATGCACAAAGCGGCGGCACAGTAACACCCCCGCCTTCAAGAAACCAGTCAATGCGCGGCGACCGTACACCCATTTCGGAACCGATCGTCGCGGCCAGCAACTCGCTGACCGCTGCGAAGTCCAGCCAAACCAAAAAGTCTGTGCGAACAGGCCCAGCCAAGTTATTTGTTTTGGATACGAATGTGCTTCTGCACGACCCTATGTGCTTGTTCCGGTTCGAAGAACACGACATTTTCTTGCCGATGATCGTGTTAGAAGAGCTCGATAGCCACAAAAAAGGTATGACCGAGGTCGCGCGCAATGCACGCCAAACCAGCAGAACGCTCGACGCCTTGGCTGGCACGCCGGGAGCTGAAATCAGCAACGGATTTCAGCTCAACAGCACGGGACAGCGCGAAGCCAGGGGCAAATTGCTATTTCAAACGCAGCCACTGGACTACAGCTTGCCCACAAGTTTGCCGCAAGGCAAGGCGGATAACCAAATTTTGGGCGTGGTGGAGGCGCTGCGAAAAAGCTTCGCACCCCGTGAAGTGGTTCTGGTGTCCAAGGACATCAATATGCGGGTCAAGGCACGGGCATTGGGCTTGGCCACCGACGACTACCAAAACGACAAAACCCTCGAAGACGGTGACCTGCTGTATTCGGGGGCAATGGCCTTGCCTGGCGACTTTTGGGCTACCCACGGTCAAAGCGTGGAGAGTTGGCAACAAGGCCAAAATACCTTTTACAAGGTCAACGGCCCTACCGTTCCGAGCATGCTGATCAACCAATTTGTGTACTTTGAGGCCCCGGGCGAGCCGAGCTTGTATGCGCGGGTGTCCGAAATCCGTGGAAGCACTGCCGTTTTAAAAACGCTGCGCGACTTCAATCACCTCAAAAACGCCGTTTGGGGAGTTACCACCCGCAACCGCGAACAAAATTTCGCCATGAACCTGCTGACCGACCCCGAGGTCGACTTCGTGACCCTGACCGGCACGGCCGGCACGGGCAAGACCCTGATGGCGCTGGCAGCGGGTTTAACTCAGGTGCTGGACGACCGCCGATATACCGAGATCATCGTCACCCGCGCCACCGTGAGTGTGGGTGAGGACATCGGCTTTTTGCCGGGCACCGAGGAAGAAAAAATGGGGCCCTGGATGGGCGCACTTGACGACAACCTCGAAGTGCTGGGCAAGACCGACACCAACGCCGGCGAATGGGGCCGCGCCGCGACGAGCGAGCTCATTCGCAGCCGCATCAAGATCAAAAGCATGAACTTCATGCGCGGGCGCACGTTTTTGAACAAATATTTGATCATCGACGAGGCACAAAACCTCACGCCCAAGCAGATGAAAACGCTGATTACCCGCGCGGGCCCCGGCACGAAAATCGTGTGTATGGGCAACTTGGCGCAAATTGACACGCCTTACCTCACCGAAGGTTCGTCGGGGTTGACGTTTGCTGTGGACCGCTTTAAGGGCTGGCCACATGGCGGGCACATCACCCTGGCGCGGGGTGAACGTTCACGCTTAGCAGATTTCGCTAGCGAAGTGCTTTAAATCGGCCACTCTGCCAGGTCTAAGCCCCACAGTGTTGGCGCCGCCCTTCAATAGTCGCCGCCCCCACCGCTGGCCAGGCTCTCAAACTTGGTTATATTGCGAAGGAATGCCAGTTTGACGGTGCCGGTGGGGCCGTTGCGCTGCTTGGCAATGATGATCTCGGCCACGCCTGGCTCCTTGCACGCTTCTTTGGTGTAGTACTCGTCGCGATAGATGAACATGATGATGTCCGCGTCTTGCTCGATGGCGCCGGATTCGCGCAAATCGCTCATCATGGGCCGCTTGTCCGGGCGCTGCTCAACGCTGCGGTTGAGCTGCGAGAGCGCAATCACCGGGCATTTGAGTTCACGCGCCAGCATCTTCAGGCCCCGCGAAATTTCGCCGAGTTCGGTGGCGCGGTTTTCACCGTCGCTGCTGCCGCTCATAAGCTGCAAATAATCCACCACGATCAGACCGAGCTGCCCGCATTGGCGCGAAAGGCGACGCGCACTCGAGCGCAAATCTCCCGAAGTCAGCCCCGCGCTCTCGTCGATATGCAGCGAAATGGTTCGCAGCTTCTCGATGGCCTCCGACAGGCGCGGCCATTCTTCATCCGTGAGCTTGCCGGTGCGCAAATGCCCCTGGTCAATGCGGCCGATCGAGCCGACGATACGCACCGCCAGTTGCGCCGCGCCCATTTCCATGGAAAAAACCGCCACTGGCAGCCCTTCGTTCAGGGCCACGTGCTCGGCAATATTGATCGCCAAGGCGGTCTTGCCCATGGAAGGGCGCGCTGCCAGCACCACCAAGTCACCCGCCTGCAAGCCCGCCGTCATGCGGTCCAGGTCGTAAAAGCCCGTGGGTACGCCCGTGACGTCGTTGGGGTTGTCCGCCATCTCCTGCACCCGGTCTAGCAGTTTGACCACCAAGGTCTCCATGGCCTGAAAACCGTCGCTATTGCGCTTGCCTTGCTCGCCAATATTGAAGATTTTTTGCTCGGACTCGTCAACGATCTCTGAAACTACCCGGCCTTTGGTGTTGAACGCGTTGGTGGCGATTTCGTCGCTCGCGGTCACCAGCTTGCGCAAAATGGAGCGATCGCGCACGATTTCGGCGTAGCGGCGAATATTGCTGGCGCTGGGCACGTACTGCGCCAGCGAGTTGAGGTAGCCCAAGCCGCCGGCCTCGTCGGCGCGGGCCTGGCTTTGGAGCTGCTCAAAGACTGTTATCACGTCGGCCGGGCGACTGGTATTGACCAAGGCCGAAATCGCGCCAAAGATCAAGCGGTGCTCGTAACGGTAGAAATCGCCTTCAACCAGTACATCATTTACCCGGTCCCAGGCGCTGTTGTCCAACAACAAACCGCCCAGCACGCTGGATTCCCCTTCCACGGAATGGGGGGGTATGCGCAAATGTGCGACCTGGCGATCTTGCACAAAGTCATCCGGCGCGGGGATGTCAACGGACATGGTAATTCCTTGTATAGCGAGTGGGGGGCGAAGCGCCTCGCCAATGGGGTCCACCTAAACGGTGCTTCAACCCCATGAGAAAAGCCGCAGGGGCGGACCCCGGCGGCTCTTTGAGAGTTGAGCAATGGGCCGCGAAACCCACAGCTTACCCTGATAAAACCAGGATAGAACCCGAAATTAGGCGGATTCTCCGTAAACCGAAACCGTAATGTCCACGACCACATCGGTGTGCAAAGCGACGCTTACGGTGGTGTCGCCCACGACTTTGATCGGGCCATTGGGCATGCGGATGTTGGACTTGACGACCTTGTAGCCGCCTTTGACCAACTCTTCAGCGATATCGGCATTGGTCACCGAGCCAAACAAGCGGCCATCTACACCAGCTTTTTGGGTGAGTTTGATCGTGGTTCCACCGAGCTTCTCGCCCAGCTTTTGAGACTCCGCCAACTTGGCAGCTGCTGCCTTTTCGAGTTCGATGCGACGCGCTTCGAATTCAGCTTTGGCTGATTCGGTGGCGCGGCGGGCACGGCCAGAAGGGATCAGAAAGTTGCGGGCATAGCCGTCTTTAACCCTGACGATTTCGCCCAGGTTACCAAGGTTCACGACCTTGTCGAGCAGAATGATTTGCATGGTCGGGGCTCCTTATATCTTGTGCTGGTCGCTGTAAGGCAGCATCGCCAGAAAGCGAGCGCGCTTGATAGCGGTGTTGAGTTGGCGCTGGAAAATCGCGCGGGTTCCGGTCAAACGGGCGGGGATAATCTTGCCGTTTTCAGCGATGAAGTCGCGCAAGGTGTCGATGTCTTTGTAGTCGATCTCTTCCACACCGGTGACGGTAAAGCGGCAAAAGCGCTTGCGCTTGAACAGCAGGGACTGGGTGTTGCGCTTGGGGCGCTTGTCTTTGTTGAACTTCTTGAACGTGGCCATAAAGCCTCCTAAAACGAATCGGGTAAAAAATCAGGCGAAAAACTTTGTATATGCAAAACTACCGACTTGCTGCGTGACGCATTAGCAAGAAAACCTTCAAACTTCCACTGGCTTCCAATGTCTTGCTTGGCCAGGGTTTCTGCGACTGCACCAAACGCCATGGCTTTCAGACTGGTGGTTACCTGCCGCTTGACACCGACCTCCTGCAACTCCGAACAGTGCTCAAGCACTAAATTCAGGGCCGGAACGCCGGCTGGGGTAAATCGCAAGGCCTGCGCCTGATCGATTGTTGCCGTGATTTTCAGCGTGTTGGCAGCCACTCTCCGTTAGCACTTTGTCGGTAAATTTACTTAGCTCAACCTTGGTATTCGGCTTGCTGGGTTTTGCGCGCGTCTTCGCGCTCAACCGTTTTCATCATCGACGACGGGCCTGTATCGGCCTTCTTCTTGGACACGGTAAGGTGCCGCAGAACGGCGTCGTTGAATTTGAATGCATGCTCCAACTCGGCCATGACGGCTTGGTCGGCTTCAATATTCACGCACAGGTAGTGGGCCTTTGCCAGCTTGTTGATCATGTAGACCAGTTGGCGACGACCCCAGTCTTCGACGCGGTGTACTTTGCCGCCGCCGACAGTAATCATGCCTTTGTAACGCTCCAGCATGGCCGGAACTTGTTCGCTCTGATCCGGGTGGATCATGAGAATGATTTCATAGTGACGCATTAATACTCCTTTTGGATAAGCCCCCAGCGGGGCCAGAAAAAGCCGCCCCAGCGTCTAAGTGGAGTGCGGCAAGGCGAAGCCCATTATTATAGCCTCAGAACCGAGGCTTGCCCCTGCGTAGCAAGCCTCGGTTCACAAAGACGGCGTTGGACGCCTTCCGTCGCGTGTTAAGAGGCTAATGAACACCGTTGCAGCAATGCCAGCGGGGACACCAAAAATCCCCGCCGAAACAGGCTGAATGCCCCACCACAAACCGGTAACTCCAGGGACCGCATCCCGCACCACCGATAGGTTGCTTGCCATATAAAACAGCGTGACACACAGACCGGTCAACATGCCGCCGACCGCGCCCGCGCGTGACGTGGGGGACCAAAATATTCCCAACACCATGGCCGGTACCAAGCCCGCTGCAGCCAATGAAAAAGACGCCGCGACCAGGGAAAGAATGCCAGCCGGGCGCTGGGCCGCAGTGTATGCCGCAAGCAATGCCACCACCAACAGTGCAAATTTAGACCACATGACGGGTCGAGTCGCCTGCACCTCGCCATTTTCCCCCTCAAAAAACAGGTCGTGTGCCAATGCGTTGCCAATGGTCAGCAGAAGACCGTCGGCCGTCGACAACGCGGCGCCCAGCCCACCGGCCGCGACCAGGATGGAGAAAATAACGGGCAAGCCACCAATCTCGGGACTTGCGAGCATCACCAGGTCCGCACCGATTTTCAGCTCAGAAAACTGCAATACGCCATCGCCATTCACGTCAGACACCGACAGCAGCGCGGGATCGCGTGACCATTGACCGATCCAAGCGGGCAGGGAATCCATGGGTTGCCCTACCAGATGGGCCATAACTTCATATTTGACCAATACCGCTAATGCGGGCGCCGCCAAGTACAGCAAGGCAATAAAAAACAAGGACCAGGCTACGGACTGGCGAGCCTGTGACACGTCCGGCGTGGTGAAGTAACGCGTAAGCAAATGGGGTAGGCCGGCGGTCCCCACCATCAAGCAAAACATCAGCGCCAGAAAATTGGTACGCGAACTGGTAAACAGTGCTTGCTGCGCCGGTGACCCTGCCGGGTCGCCCGAAAAAGCCTGGGTGTGCACCGGCATTCCACCCATCGGCTGGGCGCGGTCCCGATTTTCTGCAAGTTGACGGGACCAGACCTCGCGTGCCGTCGGTGCGTCTTTCGGAGCCGCTGCCATTTGGCGGCGAATGGTCAGGGCGCGCCAGTCGTCCGCTGCGGTCTCTCCCAAGTCTCGTAACTGGCGGCGCAGCGCCATGCGGTCGGTGCTGATGGCAGCGTCCACGTCTTGCAGCTTCTTTTGCAAGACGTCAGCTCGCTGTGCATAGATTGCGAGCACCTGGTTTTCGGCTGGGGAGGCCAGTATCTGGCGCTCAAACTCTGCAATTTTTGGAAGTTGCTGCCCATATGCAATAACTGCAAACGGGTTGCCAAGCTGCTGATAGGCTAGCCAGGAAACAGGCAAGGTGAACGCCAAAATGATGACCAGGTACTGCGCAACCTGCGTCCACGTCACTGCTCGCATACCGCCTAAAAAAGAACACACCAAAACGCCGCCCAGGCCTAACAAAATCCCAATTTCAAAATGCAACCCCGTCAACCGAGAGGTGATTAGGCCCACCCCATAAATTTGCGCGACCACGTAGGTAAAGGAACACAAAATGGCCGCCAGAGCCGCAATCCGACGAGGCCAGCGCCCGCCATAACGCAGCGCAAAGTAATCGGGCAAGGTGTACAGATTGAGAGCCCGCAAGTAAGGCGCCACAAGTAACGCCACCAAACAAAACCCACCGGTCCAACCCAGTACATAAGCAAGCCCCCCAGGCTGGTCGCCGATTCCAGAAAAACCCTGCAGATACAGGCCGCCCGATAAGCTGATGAACGAAGCGGCGCTCATCCAGTCAGCGGCTGTGGCCATGCCGTTGTACACGGCGGGTATGCGTCGCCCTGCAACAAAGTACTCGTCGGCCTTTGCGGTTCGAGCGTACACGCCAATTCCGGCATACAGAACCAGGGTCAGCGACAAAAAGATACCGGCAATCCACGCCTTTGACAGCCCGCGCTGCTCGGCCAAGCCTAAGCCCAGCAAGCAAAAAATCAAGACTGCCACGTAGATCAGGAAGCGCCTGTGAATGCGGCGCCTGCCCAATACCAGGGCCGCTTGGGAAGGTCCGCCAGCAGCAATCTCGGTTTTACCCATGCGCCATGCGTAAAACCCGATGATTCCGATGAAAACAACAATCGAGCCTTGTGCAGAGAACCAAAACGCCAAGGGCCAACCCGCTACGGTAGCCTGCAGGTCACGGGCAAAAAAAACCACGCCGAATGAGGCCGCAAACCAAACGGCCAGCAAGGCCGCATGCAGCTTCCAACGCAGCGGGCCTGGCGTTGGGCTCATCGGAGCGCGAGTTGCTGCCAGGTTGCGATAACCGAATCCGGGTTCAGGGATATCGACGAAATACCCTGCTGCTCGAGCCACACGGCGAAATCCGGGTGGTCACTGGGGCCTTGGCCACAAATACCGATGTACTTGTCCTGGGCCTGGCACGCGCGGATCGCCATGCTGATCAGGGCCTTGACCGCCGGATCGCGCTCATCAAAGTCGGCAGCTAGCAGTTCCAAGCCAGAATCACGGTCCAATCCGAGCGTCAGCTGCGTCAAGTCGTTGGAGCCAATGGAAAATCCGTCAAAGTAGGCCAAAAACTCCGTCGCCAAAATGGCGTTGCTTGGGATCTCGCACATCATGATGAGCTTGAGGCCGTTGTGCCCGCGCTGCAGACCGTGGCGGGCCAGCAATTGGGTCACCTTGCGGGCCTGCTCCAGCGTGCGCACAAAGGGCACCATGACCTGCACATTGTCCAGGCCCATGTCGTTGCGAACACGTTTCAAGGCCTCGCATTCCATGGCAAACGCTTCGCCAAAGTCGGTACTGATATAGCGCGCAGCCCCCCGAAAGCCCAGCATAGGGTTTTCTTCCTCGGGCTCGTAGCGGCTGCCGCCAATGAGCTTGCGGTATTCATTGGATTTGAAGTCAGACAGGCGCACGATCACCGGCTTGGGCCAAAACGCCGCCGCAATCGTGGCCACACCCTCGGCAACCC
>CAIYQF010000458.1 GCA_903928325.1 uncultured beta proteobacterium
AAACACGCCGCGCTTGGGCAGCAGGCGCAGGCGGATTTGCTCAATCAGCTCGGGTACGTCGCCCAGTTCAAAGTCGGGCGTCCAGTGCGGCAGGTGGGCGCGCGCCAGGCTGTGGACGCAGCATTCGCGAAAGGCCTCGGACGGAAACAGCTGCGGGTCGTAAGTGCCGTAGACAAAGGGGTAGGCGTAGCGGCGCCACTGGTCGGGCTTGGCCAGGGTGCGCTGGTCGGAGAGCGAGCGCAGCACCCGCGCCGACCAGTCGGGCTGGGCATTGATACCGACGCCACCCGCAGAAGCGGCGCTGGCACCGGGCCGCATCAGCGCGGGCTGCGCCTGGTTTGTGACAAACACGCCGCTGCGCGGGCGCGATTCGATAAAGCCGTCGTCCATCAGGTGCAAATAGGCCGCTGTCACGGTGTTGCGGCTCAGGCCCAGGGCTTTGGCCAGCTCGCGCGACGAGGGCAGCAAGGCACCAACGGGGAGACGCCCGTCCAAAATCGCCTGCACCACCGACAGGCGCAGGCGCTGCTGCAGTGGCAAGGCTGGTTTGTCGGGCAAAGCAAACAGGCTTTCCCATTGGGCGTCTTTGGTGCGGTGCAGCTGGGTCATGGGCGGGTGGACAGGGTGCCAAACCAGTATACGCAGGGCCAGACAGTGCCAGCGCGGCCAAGCCAACAGCCCTGCTGGCTTGGCCGAATCTGTCCATCTGGCTCTAGCCCGGTGGCGCCAAGCGCCCTATCCTTGGGGTTTGCTTACAGATACTTGGGAGTGCCACTTGACCAACACCGCCGCCGTTACCGAATCTACCCTGGCCGCCTTTAGCGAAGCCTGGAACCGCCACGACGTAGACGGCCTCATGTCTTTCATGAGCGACGACTGCGTGTTCATGACCGCTGGCGGCCCGGACGCCTGTGGCGCCCGCCACGTGGGCCGCGAAGCGGTTGCCAAGGCCTTTGCCGGCGCTTGGGGCGCCTTGCCTGACGCGCAGTGGAGCAATGGCGTGCATTTTGTGCAGGGCGACTTTGGCGTTTCGCAGTGGACGTTTAGCGGCACTGCCGCCGACGGCAGCCGGGTGGAAACCGATGGCGTGGACATCTTCACCTTCAAGGACGGCAAGATTGCCGTAAAAAACGCGTTTCGCAAAGCGCGGCCTAATATTGCCGCTGCCAAATAAACCCGAGGTTCGCCATGACTACCGCCACACAGGCCCCGGGTGGCGACACCCGCTACGACCCGCAATACGACCCACTGGTGGCTGCCAACCCCGGCGCCGGACGCGACTACGCGCCCACCTATTGGGTGGCCAGCGCGGGCACGCCACCTGAGGACGACGGCCCAGTGACGCAAGACTTTGACGTGGATGTGGTGGTGATCGGCTCAGGCTCGACCGGGATGTCCACCGCGCTGTACCTGGCGCAAGACCACGGCATTAGCGCCGTGGTGTTAGAGGCCAACCAGACCGCCTGGGGATGTTCGAGCCGCAGCGGCGGCCAAGGCCAAAACGCCAGCGGTCGCCTGACGCGCTCGCAGTGGATAGCGCGCTGGGGCCTGGACACGGCCAAGGCGCTGGATACCGAAATTCGCACCGGCTTTGACAACTTCAAGGCGCTCACGCGCGAGATTGACTGCGATGCCATTGACGGCGGCCACCTGTACGTGGCGCACCGCTTGGAAAAAGTGGCCTACCTGGAAGAGCAAACCCGGGTGCGGCGCGATATTTTTGGCTACCAGGCCAAGATGCTGACGGCAGCTGAGTTTCGCGAGCAGTACTGCGACGAGCGCGACGCCCATGCTGCCATGTGGGAGCCCGACGGCGTGGGCGTGCATCCGCTCAAGTTCACCTTTGGCCTGATGCGCAAGGCGCGTGCGCTGGGTGTGAAGGTGCACACCGCCAGCCCGGTGCAAGGCTGGCAAACCATCCATGGCGTGCACCACCTGCAAACCCCGGGCGGCGTAGTGCGTGCCAAACGCGTGGCGGTGTGCACCGGTGGCTACACCGGGCAAGCGCTCAACCCGTTGCTCAAAAACAAGGTGTTGCCCATCCTGTCCAACTCGGTGACCACGCGGGTGCTGACTGCCGCAGAGCTGGCGGCTTGCAAGTTCCGCTCGCACACCTTCATGACGGACACGCGCACGCTGCGCTTTTATTACCGCCTGCTGCCCGACAACCGCCTGCAACTGGGCAGCCGCAGCGCCATCACCGGGGCGGACGCCCAAGACCCCGGCCACTTGAAGCTGCTGACCGACGCCATTGCGCGCAAGTTTCCGCCGCTCGCAGGCATCGAAATCGAGCACTCTTGGTGGGGCTGGGTGGACGTGAGCCACGACATGATGCCGCGCATCACCCGACCGACGCTGCGCAAACCGTGTGGCACGCGCTGGGCTACGGTGGCAACGGCGTGTCGTTTTCGACCTGGGCGGGCAAACGGTTGGCGCAGCGGGTGGCGGGCAAGGATGGGGGTGAAGCGGTATTTAATCTGCCCATCTACCACTCGCCACTGGAATACCCCAACCTGTTTAACGTGGTGCGCTCGCAGGCCTTTGCGCCGTTTCGCCGCTTTGGCCAGTTCTTTTTGTACAAGTGGTACTGGATGCAAGACGAACTGTAGGTATGAGGCAGCAGTCTGCGGACTGCTGCGCCGGTGGTGGTTAGTATTCGGTCTTCACGTTTCATAAAACCAGAGCAACACCATGACCCTTCTAAACCTCTCGCGCCGATCTGCGCTGGCACTGGGTGCCTTGTTGGCACTCCCCCACCTGACCACCGTGGCCGCCACCGAGGCACCCACGCGCGGCGGCACGCTGGTGATTGGCTCAACCCAGGCATTGCGCCACGTCAACGGTGCGGTGCAGTCCGGCATTGCCACAGCGGTGCCCAGCACGCAAATCTTTGCCAGCCCACTGCGTTTTGACGACAAGTGGAACGCCCAGCCCTACCTGGCTGAAAAATGGTCACTCTCTGCCGACGGAAAGTCACTCACCCTGAATCTGCGCAAGGGCGCGGTGTTCCATGACGGCAAACCCATCACCTCCGAGGACGTGGCCTTTTCCATCATGGCCATCAAGGCCAACCATCCGTTCACCACCATGATGGGGCCGGTAGAGAAGGTGGAAACCCCCGACCCTTACACCGCCATCATCCGCATGAACACGCCGCACCCGGCCATCGTTCTGGCCATGTCGCCCGCGCTGTGCCCGATATTGCCCAAGCACATTTACGGCGACGGCACCGACCTCAAGGTGCATCCGCGCAACAGCACCGACGTGGTGGGGTCGGGGCCGTTTCGCCTGACCGAGTTCAAGGCCGGGCAGCGCATCGTGCTGGAACGCTTTGACAAGTTCTTTCTGGCGGGCAAGCCCTACCTGGACAAAATCATCGTCAATATCAACCCCGACTCCAACAGCTTGCTGCTGGGCCTGGAGCGCGGCGAGATTCAGATGATTCCCTACGCCACCAACTCCACCGAACTCAAGCGCGTAGCCGCCAACCCCGCGCTCAACCTGACCAACAAAGGCTTTGAAGGCATTGGGGCCATCAACTGGCTGGCCTTCAACACCGCCAAGAAGCCGCTCAACGACGTCAATGTGCGCAAAGCCATCGCCATGGCGATTGACAAGAAGTTCATCAGCAAGGCGCTGCACGGTGGCTTTTCGCAGCCCGCCGACGGCCCCATCGTGGCAGGCAGCCCGTTTGCCATTTCCGACCTGATCACCTACCCGCTGGACCTGAAGAAAGCCGGTGAGATGCTGGACGCGGCCGGCTACAAGGCCGGGGCGGACGGCGAGCGCTTCAAGCTCACCATTGACTACCTGCCGGGCCAAGACGAGCAGCAAAAGAACGTGGCCGAATACATCCGCGCGCAGCTCAAAAAAGTGGGCGTGATGGTGGACGTGCGGGCTTCGGCCGACTTCCCATCTTGGGCCAAGCGCATGGCCACGCACGACTTTGACCTGTCCATGGACGTGGTGTTCAACTGGGGCGACCCCATCATCGGCGTGCACCGCACCTACTTGTCAACCAACATCCGCCCGATTGTCTGGACCAACACGCAGTCCTACAACAACCCAAAGGTCGATGACTTGCTCAACACCGCAGGCAGTTTGCTCGACCCGACCAAGCGCCGCGCCTACTACGCCACCTTCCAAAAAATTGTGACCGACGAGCTGCCCATCCACTTCATTAACAACACGCCTTACCACACGGCCAGCAGCAAGAAGGTGATGAACGTGCCCACCACCATCTGGGGCCCTGCGTCACCTTACGACGAGATCTACCTCAAGTAATCGCGCAGCGCTAGCCGTCGATGCATGCGCTAAAGCTTGTCGTTTCCCGATTGGCCCAGGGCTTGGCCCTGGTGCTGGCCGTGGTGGTGCTCAACTTTGTGCTGGTGCACGCCGCACCCGGCGACCCGGTGGAAACCATTGCGGGGGCCAGCGGCGGCATGGACGAGAAGCTGCAAGCCGAGTTGCGCGCCCAATACGGCCTGGACCGGCCGCTGCCCGTGCAACTGGGCATTTACCTGGGAAAAGTGCTGCGCGGCGACCTGGGCTATTCCTACTTTTTCAATCTACCAGTCTCAGGCCTGATTGCCGAGCGGGTGCCCGCCACCTTGGCCTTGGTGCTCAGCTCCGTGCTGGCAGCGTTTCTGATCGGCACCACGCTGGGCGTCTTGTCTGCGCGAAAACCCAACGGCTGGCTGTCGCAGACCATCAACGTGCTCTCCTTGGTGGGCTTTGCGGCGCCCGTGTTCTGGCTGGGCATGCTGCTGGTGATCTTGCTGGCCAGCGTGTTTCCGGTGTTTCCGGTCTCGGGCATGCGCGGCATAGAGTCCGATGGCCGGGGCTGGAGCGATGTGCTGGATGTGTTGCACCACCTGGTGCTGCCCGCCTTCACACTGGGTCTGGTTTACTTGGCGCAGTACAGCCGCCTGTCGCGCGCCGCCATGCTGGATGTGCTGGGCGCGGACTACATCCGCACGGCGCGCGCCAAGGGCCTGAGCGAGCGCGTGGTGCTTTACAAGCACGCGCTGCGCAACGCCGTTCTACCGGTGGTGACGGTGTTGGGCCTGCAGTTTGGCAACGTGCTGGCTGGGGCGATTGTGGTGGAGACGGTGTTCAACTGGCCGGGCCTGGGGCGGCTGGCCTATGAGTCGGTGCTGCGGCGCGACTACCCCACCATTTTGGGCGTGCTGCTGTTCTCGTCCGTGGTGGTGGTGGTGATGAACCAGCTCACCGACTTGTGCTACCGGCTGATCGACCCCCGCATCAAAACCGCATGAGCACCAACGCACACGCCCAAAGCCCCTGGCGCGAAGCCTTACGCATGTTTGCGCGCAACCCTTCGGCCATTGCTGGCATGCTGCTCTTGGGCGCGGTGCTGCTGGTGGCGCTGGGCGGCCCGTGGTGGCTGGGGGTGGACCCGTTTGAGATCACCGCGGCACCTATGACGCCGCCGCTTTCTGAAGACGCCGTTTTGGGCACCGACTACCTGGGCCGCGATGTGCTGGCCACGCTGGTCTATGGCGGGCGCGCCACCTTGCTGGTGGGTGCGGTAGCGGCGCTGTTGTCGGTGGCCATTGGCATCACGCTGGGCGCTATGGCCGGCTATTACGGCGGCAGGGTGGACGCGGTGCTGATGCGCGTGACCGAGTTTTTTCAGGTGTTGCCTGCGCTTTTGTTTGCCATGGTGGTGGTGACGCTGTTTTCGCCCACGCTGCTGACCACCACGCTGGCCATTGGCGTGGTCAGCTGGACCGGTACCGCGCG
>CAIYQF010000459.1 GCA_903928325.1 uncultured beta proteobacterium
CGGCGACAGTTTCCAGGCGCAGCACGCGGCTGGTGTGGGCGTGGCCGCGCTCCAGCACTTCTTCGTGGATGTCGCGCACCGCCAGCATGCTCGATATGCGGTGCCACTGCGCCACCACCGTGCCCGAGCCGCGCTGCCTTGTCACCAGGCCTTCGGTCGCCAGCTCCTTGACCGCGCGGTTGACCGTCATGCGGCTGACGCCAAACTGCTGCTGCAGCGCGGCCTCGCTGGGCACGGTGTCGCCTGCTTGCAGGGCGCCGCTGGTGATTTGCCCTTTGACAAAGGCCTTGACCTGTTCATAGGCCGGGAGCTGGGGGGTGGACATGCCGTGTTTTTCTGCTTGCGGGTTTCCCCGTGCTTCTGAAAGTTGTATAGACAACTATACTATTCTTGCAACCCTCAACTGACTTTTCGCTCTCCCTTTTTTCCCACGCCCACACCATGTCCGCAAGCCCCTCCCCCACCTCACCCAGCCCTTTTGCCAACGCCCAGGCCCGCCCGGTGCGCGCGCCACGCGGCCCTGAACTGCGCTGCGCCAACTGGCAGATCGAGGCGGCCTACCGCATGCTGCAAAACAACCTGGACCCCGAGGTGGCGGAGAACCCGGACCAGCTGGTGGTGTACGGCGGCATTGGCAAGGCGGCGCGCAACTGGGCCTGCTTTGAGGGCATTCTGGACAGCCTGCGCAAGCTCAAAGCCAACGAGACGCTGCTGGTGCAAAGCGGCAAACCGGTGGGCGTGTTTCGCACCCACACCGACGCGCCGCGCGTGCTGATTGCCAACTCCAACCTGGTGCCCAAGTGGGCGACCTGGGAGCATTTCAACGAACTCGACCGCGCCGGGCTGATGATGTACGGGCAGATGACGGCGGGGAGCTGGATTTACATCGGCTCGCAAGGCATTGTGCAAGGCACGTACGAGACCTTTGTCGAAGCCGGACGCCAGCACTACGGCGGCGACCTGAGCGGGCGCTGGGTGCTGACCGCAGGCTTGGGCGGCATGGGCGGCGCTCAGCCACTGGCGGCGACCTTTGCCGGGGCCTGCTCGCTCAACATCGAATGCCAGCAAAGCAGCATCGACTTCCGGCTGCGCACCCGCTACCTGGACAAGCAAGCCGCCAACCTGGACGAAGCCTTGGAGATGGTGGCCCACCACACGGCGCGCAAAGAGGCGGTGTCGATTGGCCTGTGCGGCAACGCGGCCGACCTGCTGCCCGAACTGGCGCGCCGCGCTAAGGCGGGCGGCCCGCGCCCCGACATCGTGACCGACCAGACCTCGGCGCACGACATCATCAACGGCTACTTGCCCAGCGGCTGGACCGTGGCGCGCTGGCGCGCCGCCCAAGCCGACCCGGCGCAGCACGCCGAACTCACCCAGGCCGCAGGCGAGTCTTGCGCCGTGCATGTGCGCGCGCTGCTCGAATTCCACGCCATGGGCATTCCCACCGTGGACTACGGCAACAACCTGCGCCAGGTGGCCAAAGACTACGGCGTAGCCAATGCCTTTGACTACCCCGGCTTCGTACCCGCCTATGTGCGGCCCTTGTTTTGCAAAGGGATTGGCCCCTTCCGCTGGGTGGCGCTCAGCGGCGACCCCGAGGACATTCGCAAGACCGACGCAAAGATGAAAGAACTCTTTCCCCACAACGCGGGCTTGCTGCGCTGGCTGGACATGGCGGGCGAGCGCATTGCCTTCCAGGGCCTGCCCGCGCGCATTTGCTGGATCGGCCTGGGCGAGCGGCACCTGGCTGGCCTGGCGTTTAACGAGATGGTCCAAAGCGGCGAACTCAAAGGCCCCATCGTCATTGGCCGCGACCACCTCGACAGCGGCTCGGTGGCCTCGCCCAACCGCGAGACCGAAGCCATGCAAGACGGCAGCGATGCGGTGAGCGACTGGCCGCTGCTCAACGCCTTGCTCAACACCGCCAGCGGCGCCACCTGGGTCAGCCTGCACCATGGCGGCGGCGTGGGCATGGGCTATTCGCAGCACAGCGGCGTGGTCATCGTGGCCGACGGCACGCCCGAGGCCGCCGAGCGCCTGGGCCGGGTGCTGTGGAACGACCCGGCCACCGGCGTGATGCGCCACGCCGACGCGGGCTACACAGTCGCCGAAGACTGCGCCC
>CAIYQF010000460.1 GCA_903928325.1 uncultured beta proteobacterium
TCAGATCTCTCTACATCTACTAACTTATCTACTAGTTTCATCAAATCCGGATCACCAGCAATGACGTCTACAGATATCCCACCCAACGCGACAGCCAGCCCGTTGAAAGGAATATTCCAGCACAGCTTTGTCCAGCGAGAGTATAACAGATCATCGGTTGTTGATATACACGACGCAATCGCGGAGCCCTTCCACAACTCTTCGGCGTGCACCAGCTCGACGGGGTCGTTCTCACAATGACCAATTAGCATCAATGGAGGTATAAACTCACGCACCACCAGCGGTGCGGTGGGCGCAATTTCGCGCGCCAGGTAGCGGCACAGCTGGTCTAGTTGGCGTGCCCGGCTGGCGCGTATCAAGCCCAGATGCACCACCAGCACATGCACCGATTGGCCGTGCACGGCCACTTCGGTGTGCAGCAGGCCGCGTTGCTCAAACCGGTGGTCCGACATATCCTCGTGCTGGTGCCCTAGCACCGGCCAGCGCGACAGCAGCGCGTTGCCGTGTTCGCCGTGGCGGGTGACGGCGTTGCTGCGGTACACCGCTGTGTAAGCCGGCGGAGCCAAAAACTCCGCCTGTGGCAGCTCGGGCCAGTGCAAAAAGTATTTTTCTTCGCGCCGGTGCACTTTGCGCACTTCTTGCAGGCACAGCAGGTCAGCGTCAAAGTGCGCCATGGCCTGACCCAGGTTGTGAATTTCCAGGCGGCGCGCCGGGCCTATACCGCGCACGCCCTTGTGGATGTTGTAGCTCACCACCCGCAAGCGCTGCGTCATATTGCACTCCCCTTGCCCGCGAAGCGCGGCAGCATGGAACAGGCCTCGGCGTTGGACGGCGAAAAGCAGCACGCTGCAGCTTGGAGATAGGGCCGCCACTGGTAGTGCGTGTGTTCTCGTGGATGGAGCCGCACGGGCGTGTGGGCAGGCACTTGCACGCCAAACAGGTGTTCGGTGTTAAAGCACACGCCGGGGGCGTAGCGGTGCAGCCAGCGGGGGTAAATGGGGTAGACGTTTTCCAGATGCCAATCGAGCATTACCGGGCCCTGGTTGGGGTCCAGGCCGCAGGCAATGCCGGTTTCCTCGTGCACTTCGCGGATGGCTGTGGCTTGGAATGTCTCTTGGACTGTGTCTTTGCTGCCCGTGACCGACTGCCAAAAAGCCGGCGCCAGCGGGTCGTCTTCGGTGCGGCGAATCAAGAGCACGTCCCACGCCGGGGTGTAAATGATGACCAATACGGACTCGGGAATTTTGAATGTACGCTGCATGGGACAGACCTTGCGGGGTTGTTGCATTGTGCCTGTGGCGGGCTTGGCAGCGTTTGCAGCGGCGGTCGTGCGCTAGCATCGGCGGACATGGGGCATACACACTTTTCCAATTCGCCAGTGGCGGCGCCGGTTCGCAACCTGTGGCTTGTGTACGACGGCATGCGGTACCTACCCAAACCCAGTGTGCTGCTGCCATGAGCACGTTTCTGTTTTTTGCTGTGCTGGGCTTTGGTTTGCAGATGCGCAACGCGCTGGAGCAGCGCAAGCGCATCCAATTTTTGGCGCACTTTTTGAACAACTACCGCATTGAATCCTTGATGCAAACTCTCACCGATGGGTATTTGCGTGCCATGGGGGAGGGCGACGCCGACCGGCGCCAAGCCGTCTGGAACATGTTGGCGCAGACAGAGCAGGTGCTTATCGAGCAGGTTCAAGGCCTGGTGGCTGATATGAAGCCCGCAAACCCAGCCGATTGCCGTGCCAGCACCCTACCCGTGGGCTTGCCCATGGCGGTTCACTGGTTGCCGGGTGCTGCATTTGATGTGCGCAAGGTTCTCAAGGTGCACGCGCAGGGCATTGGCGACGTCATTGCCAATGTGCCCGGTTTGTCCCAGCGTGACCGTGCCTTTCGGCTTTGCGCCGAACTGCTGTTGATGCAGCACAGTTGCCACTGGTTTTGCAAATCCAAAATGGTGGCTTCGGCCCGCATGGTGGCCCGCCACCAAACCCGCTACGCCCAGCTGCTGACGGCGGTCTCACCCCAGACTCGCCAGGCATATGGGCGTTTGATGGGAACCGGGCCTGCTGGTAACTAAGCGCCGTACGACGGCAAGGGGCTTTGCGAAAGCTCAAAAAGGCATCTTGGGCATGCCCTTCATGCCGCCCATGCGCTTCATCATTTTCATCATCCCGCCGCCGCTCATTTTTTTCATCATGTCTTGCATTTGCTCAAATTCCTTGAGCATGCGGTTGACTTCTTGCACCTGCACGCCAGCGCCTGCGGCAATGCGGCGCTTGCGGGTGGCTTTGATCAGGTCGGGCTTGCGCCGCTCCAGCGGCGTCATGCTGTGGATGATGCCTTCCTTGCGCTTGATGTCTTTTTCGGCCTTGTCCAGATCCACCTGACCGGCCTTGGCCGCCATCGCGGCGGGCAGTTTGTCCATGAGGCTGGACAAGCCGCCCATCTGTTTCATTTGCTGGATCTGACTTAAAAAGTCGTTCAAATCAAAGGCCGCGCCGCTTTTGACCTTGGCGGCGAGTTTTTGCGCCGCCTCCACGTTTACCCCGGCCGTCACTTGCTCCACCAGCGCCACGATGTCGCCCATGCCCAAAATGCGCCCGGCGTGGCGCTGGGCGTCAAACACTTCTAAGCCATCGAGCTTTTCGCTGGTGCCCGCAAATTTGATGGGCGCCCCGGTGACCTGGCGCACCGAGAGCGCCGCGCCGCCGCGCGAGTCGCCATCGGTCTTGGTCAGGATGATGCCGGTCAGCGGCAGCGCCTCCTTGAAGGCGCGCGCCGTGTTGATCGCGTCCTGGCCCTGCATGGCGTCCACCACAAACAGCGTCTCCACCGGTTTGAGCGCCGCGTGCAAGGCGGTGATTTCAACCATCAGCGCCGCGTCAATCGCCAGGCGACCGGCGGTGTCGACCAGCAGCACGTCAAAAAAGTGCTTTTTGGCGTAATCCAGGGCGGCCAGGCCAATGTCCACTGGCTTTTGGTCGGGTGAACTGGGAAACCACTCGGCCCCGGCCTGCATGGTGACGGTTTTAAGCTGCTCAATGGCGGCCGGTCGGTAGACGTCGCCCGACACAGTGAGCACCTTCTTCTTGCGCTTCTCAATCAGGTGCTTGGCCAGTTTGGCGGTGGTGGTGGTTTTGCCAGCACCCTGCAAGCCAGCCATCAAAATCACGGCCGGGGGCTGGGCGGCGAGGTTGATGTCGCTGACACCCTCGCCCATGGTGGCAGCGAGTTCTTGGTTGACGATGCCCACCAGCACCTGGCCGGGTTGCAGCGAACCCAGCACCTCCTGGCCCAGCGCCTTTTCCTTGACCCGGGCAATAAAGTCGCGCACCACGGGCAGCGCCACATCGGCCTCCAAGAGCGCCATGCGCACCTCGCGCAGCATGTCGGCCACGTTGTCCTCGGTAATGCGGGATTGGCCGCGCAGGGTTTTCACCAGTCGGGAGAGTTTGTCGGTCAGGGCTGAGGCCATAGGAATCCAGGTAGAGGAGCAGGGTGCAAGGGCTTGGGTCGGGACGGGTCCTGGTGCCTGGCACCGTCACCACAGCGTACGCAAAAGGCTAAACTGTTGCAATGATTTTAGTCAGCGCATCCCCGTTGAGCATCGCCCTGACCGCCTTGGCGGCTGTGGCCTACGTGTGGCCTGCGATGCGGGTCCGGCGTTTGGGTCCGCTGGCCACGCGTTTTTGGGTCGGTGTGGCTTGGGTAGCCCATGGTGGGGCTCTGGCCGTGGGGTTCTTTGACCTGCCTGCACGATTCGGTTTTGCGCCCGCGCTGTCGGTCACTGCCTGGCTGATCGCCACCAGTTATGCGGTAGAGAGCCAGATCTTTCCGCAACTGCCCGCGCGCTGGGCCTTGAGCGCTATCGGTGCGGCGGCGGTGGTGCTGGCCTTGGCTTTTCCCGGAGCCGTGTTGCCCCATACCGCTTCGGTGTGGTTGCCCCTGCACTTGGCCATGGGGGTGTCCTGTTACGGCCTGTTCGGGGTGGCGGTGGTGCATGCTTGGTTCATGACGCGTGCCGAAGCCCGCATTCGCCTGGGTGCGGACACCCACAGCGGACTGCCCTTGCTCAGTCTGGAGCGTTTGACCTACCGGTTCGTTTCGGCCGGATTTGTGCTCTTGAGCGCCACCTTGTTGGTGGGCTACGGTTTTGGCGACGTGGTGTATGGCCACACCCACGCTTGGCGGTGGGACCACAAGACCTTGTTCTCGGTTTTGTCCTGGCTGACGTTTGCCGTGCTCTTGGTCGGGCGCTCTTTTTTTGGTTGGCGCGGTAAACGTGCGGTTGCCGTGCTGTACACCGGAGCGGTGTTTTTGTTTTTGGCGTATGTTGGCTCGCGCTTTGTCATGGAAGTGGTTCTGGGACGCGCAGCGTGAAATACCTGTTGTTGGCCTTGCTGGTCCTGCTTGTCGTTTGGCAGTGGCGCACCCACCGTGGATTGACCGGGCGCAGCCAAGGGCAGGCAGGCAATGCGCCGCCAAAGCCAGTTGATATGGTTGCATGTGTCCAATGCGGCGTCCATGTGGCCAGCCCCGATGCGGTTCAGGGCCGACTGGGGGGTTACTGTAGTGTGGCGCACCGGCAGCTTCACGAGGCTTGAGTTTGGCGAGCCACGATCGCAAGCCGCTACCATGGGCCTGATTGCAACACCAACCGCTGACTTGTGGCGCCGAGGCTGGTATGCACCGGCCTTGGCCTTGCCCTCGCCCAATTTTGGCCACCGACCGGTGGGTGTTCAAGTCGATTTGGTGGTTGTGCATTCGATCAGCCTGCCCCCGGGTGTGTATGGCGGGCCGGAGGTATTGGCCTTGTTTGCCAATCAATTGGATTGGGATGCGCACCCCTATTTTCAGACGATACGGGGATTGCAGGTGTCAGCGCATTTTTTCATCCGCCGCGATGGCCAGTTGTTGCAGTTTGTCAGCTGCAACGACCGCGCTTGGCACGCTGGGGCGTCCAGCTACCGCGGTCGCGACAATTGCAATGACGACTCCATTGGCGTTGAGCTAGAGGGTTTGGAGGGTGACGCATTCGAAGCGGTGCAATACCGCGCGCTGGCTGCATTGATCGCGGCGATCAGCACGCAGTACCCGTTAGCCCATGTGGCGGGCCACGAGCACATTGCACCGGGACGAAAAAACGATCCAGGCCCCGGTTTCGATTGGACCCATTTGCGCCTGCTGGTGGCGCGGCCTGCGCTCAGACTGCCGCTGGACTAATTTAGTTTCATTCCATACAAAACTTTTTTTTGAATGGAGCTTGGGCATGCAGAGTGACGGTTCGCCGACAAGCCCAATGCCTGCGCGGCCTGCCATGGCAAAGACCTGTAAAAGCGCGGTCAATCCTCAAGGTTTTTACGAATAGTGTGATTTGGCGCGCGCTTTGCGTGCTCGAAGCGACTAAAAAAGGGATATCAAAAGGGATGTTTCATGGCACCCTGAATGCTCTGATCCCATGGCGTGGAATGTGGAGTCGCTACACTACCGGTAGTGGCTTGCGTACCGCGAACACACCAGATATAGTGCTTTTGGTTTTTTGCAGGGTAGGTTTTCCGCAATAAAAATAATGGTCCAGGCGCTACTTCGTTGATAAAAAAGACAGACAGAAAAAGGAAGCTATGCAATCCCTCCCCACGTCCTCGTCGGCAGATGCCGTCGCGTTCCCATTACCCGGTAATTTCGCCGCTGAAACCCAGGCCAATCCCCTGGCTGCTTACAACATCATCCGTCGCAATGGCGCCGTTGTTCCCTTTGAACCCAACAAGATGGCTGTGGCTATCATGAAGGCTTCGCTAGCAGTACATGGTACCCAGGGTGCAGCCTCGGCCAGTGTGCGCGAAAACGTTGACGCCCTGACCCAGCAGGTGATGCGTGCACTGATGCGCTCGCGCCCGGGCGGCGGCACGTTCCATATTGAGGACGTGCAGGACCAGGTGGAACTCGGCCTCATGCGCGCGGGCAACCACGAAGTGGCGCGTGCCTATGTGTTGTACCGCGAGCGACGCACCCAAGAGCGCGCCAAACAACAGGCGCAGGTCGCCCCGGCGACGCCGACCCTGCACGTCATGGACCGCGGCCAGCGCGTAGCCTTGGACCTGCAGGCGATGGCGCAGCGCATCGAAACGGCCTGCTTCGGTCTGGGGGACGACGTCAAGGCCGAGCCCATCATCGCCGAGACTATGCGCAACCTGTACGACGGCGTGCCCATGGACGAGGTGTTCAAGGCTTCCATCTTGGCCGCCCGCACGCTCATCGAAAAGGACCCCGATTACACCTACGCCACGGCGCGTTTGCTGTTTCACACCATTTCGCGCGAAGTGCTGGGCCGCGATGTGGCCACTGCGGACATGCAAGCGGCTTATGCCGAGTACTTTCCTGACTACATCAAGAAGGCCGTGGGCTACGAGCTGCTGGACGAAAAAATGACGCAGTTCGATTTGGTGCGTTTGGGCGCCGCCCTCAAGGCGGAGCGCGACTTGCAGTTTGACTACCTGGGCTTGCAAACGCTGTACGACCGCTACTTTCTGCACCACCAAAAAAACCGCATTGAGTTGCCCCAGGCCTTTTTCATGCGCGTGGCCATGGGCCTGTCGCTCAATGAGACCGACCGTGAGGCCCGTGCCATTGAGTTTTACGAAGTGCTGTCCTCGTTCGATTTCATGTCGAGCACACCCACGCTCTTCAACAGCGGCAGCCTGCGGTCGCAGCTCTCGTCTTGCTACCTGACCACGGTGCCCGACGATTTGGACGGCATTTACGAGTCCATCAAAGAAAATGCCTTGCTCTCCAAGTTTGCCGGCGGCCTGGGCAACGACTGGACGCGCGTGCGCGCCCTGGGCTCGCGCATCAAAGGCACCAATGGCGAGTCCCAAGGCGTTGTGCCCTTTCTCAAAGTGGTCAATGACACTGCCGTGGCGGTCAACCAAGGCGGCAAGCGCAAGGGCGCGGTGTGCACCTACCTGGAAACCTGGCACCTCGACATTGAAGAATTCCTGGAGCTGCGCAAAAACACGGGCGACGACCGCCGCCGTACCCACGACATGAACACCGCCAACTGGGTGCCGGATTTGTTCATGCGCCGGGTGATGGAAAAAGGCCAGTGGACGCTGTTCTCGCCCTCCAATGTGCCCGACCTGCACGACAAGTTTGGCGCCGATTTTGAGAAGGCCTATGTGGCGTACGAGCAGCAAGCGGCGCAGGGACTGATCAAGCCCTCGCGCGTCGTGCAGGCCGCCGACCTGTGGCGCAAGATGCTCACCATGCTGTTTGAGACCGGCCACCCCTGGATCACCTTCAAGGACGCTTGCAATGTGCGCTCGCCCCAGCAACACGCCGGTGTGGTCCACTCCAGCAACCTGTGCACCGAAATCACGCTCAACACCTCGGATACTGAAACTGCGGTGTGTAACCTGGGTTCGGTCAACCTGCTGCAGCATTTGAAGGACAGCGAACACGGCAAGGTGCTGGACCACGACAAGCTCAAGCGCACCATCACCACGGCCATGCGCATGCTCGACAACGTCATCGATATCAACTACTACGCGGTCAAGAAGGCGCGTGATTCGAACATGCGCCACCGCCCGGTCGGCCTGGGCATCATGGCCTTTCAGGACAGCTTGTACGAGCTGCGCATTCCCTACGCCAGCGAAGCCGCCGTCGCCTTTGCCGACACGTCCATGGAAGCCGTGAGCTACTACGCCTACTGGGCCTCCACCGATCTGGCGCGCGAGCGGGGCTGCTATTCGAGCTTCAAGGGCTCATTGTGGGACCAGGGCATCTTGCCCTTTGACACGCTGGACCTGCTGTCCCAAGCCCGTGGCGGCTATGTGGAGGTGGACCGCTCCAGCACCATGGACTGGGACGCGCTGCGCCGCAAGATTGCCAAGGACGGCATGCGCAATTCCAACTGCGTGGCCATTGCGCCCACGGCCACCATCTCCAACATCATCGGCGTGGACGCCTCGATCGAGCCCTGCTTCGGCAACCTGTCGGTCAAGTCCAACTTGTCCGGCGAGTTCACCGTCATCAACAGCTATCTGGTACGCGACCTCAAGCGCGTGGGTCTGTGGGACGATGTGATGGTGATGGACCTGAAACATTTCGATGGCTCGCTCAGCCCCATGGACCGCGTGCCTAGCGACATCAAGCAGCTCTACGCCACCGCGTTTGAGGTCGAAACCCGCTGGCTGGTCGAGGCCGCAGCGCGTCGCCAAAAGTGGATTGACCAGGCGCAGTCGCTCAACATCTATATGGCCGGCGCCTCGGGTAAAAAGCTCGACGACACCTACAAGCTCGCATGGGTGCGCGGTCTGAAAACCACCTACTACCTGCGCACCATGTCAGCTACCCATGCGGAGAAGTCCACCATTAGCTCCGGCCGAATGAACTCTGTTTCCTCGGAGTCGGGCCCTGCGGGTATGGCGCGTGGACCTTCGCTGCTAGAGGCCGCCGCAGCCGCGGCGCAAGAGCAAATCACGCTTGGCGCCCATGCCGCGACGGACATCAAATTTTGTGGTGTCGACGACCCGACCTGTGAGTCTTGCCAATAAACCAGCGTACTGCGTACATAAGACGCAGATATTGAACATAAATCATAGAAACCAGGCTCGGGATGCTTTGCATTTCGCGCCAGGGATCGCATAATCTAGCTATTGGAACACTCTATGTTGACCTGGGAAGAAGACGTCAAATCTGAACCGCACGCAGCGTTCCCAACCCGCGATGGGATCGCGTCGCTGGGTTTGCAAAAGGCAGTATTGGGCACGAAGGCGCAGCCTTTGTCTTCGCCGGATATGGTTCGGCCAGCGGAGGCATTGCGCGATGGCCAAACTGCACAGGTGCCGAGCCAGCGGGTTCGCGCCTCAGATAAGCGCATCATTAACGGTAAGACCGATGTAAACCAGTTGGTGCCGTTCAAGTACAAATGGGCGTGGGAAAAATACCTTGCCACCTGCGCCAACCATTGGATGCCGCAAGAGGTCAATATGACCCGCGACATTGCCTTGTGGAAAGACCCCAATGGGCTGACCGATGATGAGCGTCGCATCATCAAGCGCAACCTAGGCTTCTTCGTCACCGCCGATTCGCTGGCGGCCAACAACATTGTTTTGGGCACTTACCGTCATATCACTGCGCCTGAATGCCGCCAGTTTTTGCTGCGCCAAGCCTTTGAGGAGGCGATACATACCCATGCCTACCAATACATTGTGGAATCGCTTGGACTGGATGAAGGCGAGATTTTCAGCGCCTACAACGAAGTCAAATCCATCCGCGACAAGGACGAGTTTTTGATCCCTTTCATCGAAGCGATCATGGACCCGCACTTTCATACCGGCACGCCTGAGACGGATCAGACGCTGTTGAAGTCGCTGATTGTTTTTGCGTGTTTGATGGAAGGCCTGTTCTTTTACGTCGGTTTTACGCAAATCCTCGCTCTGGGTCGCCAAAACAAGATGACGGGTGCGGCTGAGCAGTACCAGTACATTCTGCGCGACGAGTCCATGCACTGCAACTTTGGCATCGACCTGATCAACCAGCTCAAGGCGGAAAATCCCCATCTGTGGACCCCTGAGTTCAAGGCCGAAATCAAGGCATTGTTCGAGCAAGCAGTTGAACTTGAATACCGCTACGCCGAAGACACCATGCCACGTGGCGTGTTGGGCATGAATGCGTCCATGTTCAAGGGCTATCTGCGCTATATCGCCAACCGCCGGGCAACCCAAATTGGCTTGGAGGCGCTTTTCCCGCATGAGGAAAACCCTTTTCCCTGGATGAGCGAGATGATTGACTTGAAGAAGGAACGCAACTTTTTTGAAACGCGCGTGATTGAATACCAGTCCGGTGGAGCTTTGTCTTGGGACTAGGGCGGTCATGTTTTGTTTAAGTATTTCACAGCGATGGTGCAGCGATGGTCTGTGCCAGGGCTGTGTTCCCCTGTTCATGTTGCTGGGAACCAGCCCAACAGCATGAATCTCTTTTTGCTACCCAACAGGCAAGAAGTGCTCTTTGTAAACTGATCAAGGAGAAAAGTATGGCAACTGCAAAAAAACCGGTCGCAAAAAAGGCCGCTCCCGTAAAGGCTTCGGCACCTGCGAAAAAAGTCGCTGCAAAAAAAGTCGCCCCCGCAAAGGCAGCACCTGCGAAAAAAGCAGCCACTAAAAAGGCCGCTCCAGCGAAAAAGACCGTAGCGAAGAAGGCTGCACCTGCAAAAGCCGCGCCCGCGAAAAAGACCGTAGCGAATAAGGCTGCGCCAGCTAAGAAGGCTGTGGCAAAGAAGGCTGCACCAGCGAAGAAGGTAGTCGCTAAAAAGGCTGCGCCAGCTAAGAAAGTAGCAGCCAAGAAGGCAGCACCGGCAAAGAAGGTGGCCCCAGCAAAAGCGGCCCCGGCTAAAAAGGCAGTGGCAAAGCAGGCAGTTCCTGCCAAGGCAGCACCCGCAAAAAAGCCCGCTGCTAAAAAGGCAGCACCCGCAAAAGCACCTGCTCCTGCAGCACAAACTACGCTCAACCCGAAGGCGGCGTGGCCTTTTCCCAGCGCTAGCAAGCCGTAATTTTTGTTACCTTGCGATCAAGCCCAGTGCCCTGAATGGGGCCTGGGCTTTTTTTATGCCAGGCCGCAGTTGCGCCTAGAAGTTTGCAACCATCAGAACCCATCCATCCTGCTGATCTGTTACCCGTAAGGTGCAATAGGGCGCATAGGCCTGGGTCAATTCAACTGCCTGGCGCTCAAGAATGCCCGACAAGAGCAGCGTGCCACCAGCGCCCACATGCGAGCAAAGCAAGCATGCGAGTACTTTGAGCGGCGACGACAAAATATTGGCCACAACCAGAGCGTAGCTAGCGCGCGCCGATTCGGGAAGTCCGCTTGTCAGCGTCACGGTGTTGGCCCGCGCGTTGAGCTGCGTTGACTCAACAGCGGCA
>CAIYQF010000461.1 GCA_903928325.1 uncultured beta proteobacterium
CAAGAACCTGCGCTCTAAATTCAGCGCTGTGATTGCGCCGCGCCACTCTCTTCGTTTCCATAGTGTCCACTTCCTTTCAATGTGGACACTATGTTTACGCGATTGGGGGCAAGAATCAATATGACATGGCTGGTCGCTTACACTGAAGTTGCTTGCACGCAGCTATAAATCCATATTGGAACACCCATAGTGTTCTGGGAAAACAATACGGCAGGAGACTAACAATTGACCTTTATCCGACGGCTCCGGAAGCCGATGCTTGTAGTTTTCGGGTTACTGGTGGGCGCTATGGTCAAGGGAGCAACTCTGACCGTGGCTGTTGTAGGTCTGCAAGATGATTTGAGATACCACCAACGTCGACTTGAGCACCACTATGCCGGGCATCCCAGCGGTCGGGCGCTGGACGGCGCCCGCGTGGCGGCGCTTGAGGCTGAACCCGAAATGGAGGCACTGGGACACAAACTCATCGTTAAACCCTATCTCGCAGCCAATGCGCAAGAGATCCCTCAGCTAATGGCGCAACTGCGGAGCGCCAAGGTGCGCCACGTCTTGCTTGATTTGCCCGACGGCGCCCTGGTTGCTGCCGTGGCGGCGTCACAAGACGGGCGAGATCCGAACATCCTCTTCAATGTGGCCTCGCCCAGCGACGCCCTGCGCGGCGCCCAGTGCGAAGTCAATCTTTTGCACACTTACCCTAGCCAAAGCATGCAGTTTGATGGGCTGGTGCAGTATCTCGTGGGACGTTCGTGGACGCAGGCGTTGGTGCTCGCAGGCCAGCGCCCCGAGGACAAGGCGCTGCAAGATGCGTTTGGGCGGTCCGCCAAACGATATGGCCTCAAGATTACCAAGACCCTGCCATTCAAACTTTCTAGCGACCCGCGTGAGCGCGACTTGGCCAATGTACGGCTGCTTACCAACGACCGCAACCACGACGTGGTGGCGGTGCTTGATAGCGACGGTGAGTTTGCACGCGGCGTGCCCTTCAACACGCAATTAGCACGGCCGGTCGTGGGCTCGAGTGGACTCACGCCAATGGCCTGGCACCCGCAGTGGGAGCTCAATGGTGGACCACAAGTCTCACGCCGCTTTCAGCGCCTGGCGCTGCGCCCGATGGAATCGCAGGACTGGGCTGCCTGGGCCGCCGTCAAGGCGCTGGTCAGCGTGCTGTCCGACCAGCCCAAAGCCAGCGTGGCAGATCAACTCAAGGCCTTGCGCAGCGGCCAGGTTTTTCTGGATGGATTCAAAGGGCCGCGCCTGTCGTTTAGGCCATGGGACGGCCAACTGCGCCAGCCGGTGTTTCTGGGGTCCGCCGACGGAGTTGCCAGCGTGGCCCCTTACGAGGGCGTGATGCACCCGGTCGATGTGCTTGACACCCTGGGTTTTGACGAAAAGGAAAGCGCATGCCGCAAACACCTCTGATGTTGCACCTGGCCCGGGCGCTGCGCGCCGTGGTTGGCCGTGAGCTGCTGAAATTTCTGCGCCAGCCCTCGCGCCTGGCGTCCTCGCTGGTGCGTCCGCTTTTGTGGTTTGTGGTTTTCTCTGCCGGCTTTCACAACGTGTTTGGCGTGGCCATAATTGCGCCCTACGAGACCTATGTGGAATACAAGGTGTACATGGTGCCGGGGCTCTTGGGCATGATTGCCTTGTTCAATGGCATGCAGAGTTCGCTGTCCATGGTCTATGACCGCGAGATGGGCGTGATGCGCTTGTTGCTGACCGCGCCGCTGCCGCGCGGCTGGCTGCTGGCGTTCAAACTGCTGGCAGCCACCACCTTGTCAATGCTGCAGATGCTGGTGTTCCTGCTGATCGCCATGCTGTTTGGCGTGGACGCCGACGCCAACTGGCTGCTGGCCTTGCCAGTGATGGCGGCTGGCGCGACCATGCTGGCGGCGATGGGGTTGATGCTGTCGGTCTATATCCGGCAGCTCGAAAACTTTGCCGGTACCATGAATTTCGTCATCTTCCCGATGTTTTTTATCAGTTCGGCCCTGTACCCGCTTTGGAAGCTTGAAGAATCCGGCGCCTGGTGGCTGGTGGAGCTGGCCCAGCTC
>CAIYQF010000462.1 GCA_903928325.1 uncultured beta proteobacterium
ACACGCACTACTCCGTAGTTGCCGGGCGCTGGGCGCGGCGGTAGCGGTCCGCTGGGGCCCGCCGTTGAAAAACAAACGCTCGCAGATCAGGCGATCTTGTGGAACTCGGACCGAAACCGCTCGGCATTGACGATGTAGTGCTTAGCGCTCCAGCGCAAGCCCTCTATTTGCTCGGGGCTGAGGCTGCGCACCAATTTAGCCGGTGTGCCCATGATCATGGAGCCGTCAGGAAACTCTTTGCCCTCGGTCACCAGCGAGCCCGCGCCCACCAGGCAGTTCTTACCGATTTTTGCGCCGTTGAGGACGATGGCGCCAATACCGATGAGCGATTCATCACCAATGGTGCAGCCGTGCAACATGACCTTGTGACCCACTGTCACATGCTTACCGACGTGGATGGGTTGGCCAATGTCCGCATGCAAGACGCTGCCGTCCTGGATATTGCTGCCCTCGCCGATGACAATGCTTTCGGTGTCGCCGCGGATAACCACGCCAAACCACACGCTGCTGTGCGCAGCCAGGTCCACCCGGCCCATAACCTGGGCGCTGTCGGCCACCCAGGCCGTGTCGGCGATGGTGGGGGAAACTTGCTCTAACTCGTAAATTGCCATGGACTGTCCTGTGGAAGCGCGTTGGTGCGAACCTAGAATTGTAGGGATGGAACTCCGACACCGCGCTCTAGACGCTTTTTTCCAAACGCAAGCGCGCGACAAGGTCGCCGATGTGCTGGCACTTTGGCAGCAATCAGCGGCGATGGACTGCGACTGCGATGCAGCGCTTCCCACTTCTAGCGGCCCGGGCCGCCCCGAACAGCCGACGCTGATCGCCCCGGCCCTGGTGCCCCGGCGCTCGCCTTTCACACCGCGGGGCCACGCGGCGCTGATGCATGCGATTGCTCATATCGAGTTCAACGCCATCAACCTCGCGCTCGATGCCGTTTGGCGCTTCCCCGGCCTACCCGAGGCGTATTACCGCGAATGGCTGCGCGTGGCGGCCGAAGAAGCCACGCACTTTGCACTGCTACAGGCCCATTTGCAAACCCTGGGCTTTGCCTACGGCGACTTCCCGGCGCACGATGGCCTGTGGACCATGTGCGAAGCCACCAAAGACGATGTCGTGGCCCGCATGGCGCTGGTACCGCGCACCCTAGAAGCCCGGGGCCTGGACGCCACGCCGCTGATACAAGCCAAGCTGCGCAAAGTGGCCACCCCAGCCGCGCTGGCGGCGGTGGAAATTTTGGACACCATCTTGGCTGAAGAAGTGGGCCACGTGGCGATTGGCAACCGCTGGTTTCACTGGCTTTGCCAGCGCGATGGCATCGACGCCTTGGTGTTCTATCCCCAGGCCGCCTTGCGTTACCGTGCGCCCAGCCTCAAACCACCGTTCAACCTGGCCGCACGCAGCGCTGCCGGATTCACCCCGGCCGAGATCGCCACATTACCCCACTAGGGATTGGACTGCAACCCGGTTTACAAGTGCGGTGCATCCACCTTCAGCGCCGCCAGCGCAAGCGAAAGGTCAGCCACCACATCTGCGCTACCCAGCAATGCCAAGAAGCCCGTGCGCTGCAAAATATCAAGCGGCTGATGGGACAGACCCGCCAAAACCAGCTGCACCCCTTGCTGCTGGCAAACTTTCAGCAGGTTGTGCAAAGCGTCCACCCCGGGCCCTGATGGCCAGGTCAAATTCCCCCACCCGTGGCCACCCCAAATTCCCCCAGGCAGCGCAGTCAGATTATGACTGTTCAACGTTGATGGCAATGCGCGCCGCCGCTTCTTTGAGCCTGTAGCTCTTGCCCTCAAACTCC
>CAIYQF010000463.1 GCA_903928325.1 uncultured beta proteobacterium
CGGCACCCCCGAAGACCTGCTACTCCACCCCACCAGCCACACCGGCAAAGCCCTGCGCGACTACGCCGCCGCTATGGGGGTGGTGCATGAAGTTGCCGAACCCAGCGCCCAATACCTGCTGCGCGCCGATGAGCGCAGTCCAAACCTATCCCCTTCCGAGGCAGTGCGCGCCAAAGACGAATCACAGGCAGCGCAATCGGCAGCGGCCAGTGGTGCCCTCACTAAAAACGCGCGGTCAAATGTGGCTGTTCAGGCTCCCTCTTTCGCCCCGGCGGGGGCGAGAGAGGGCGGGGGGAGTGAGGGGGGGAACGGCCACATAAGAATCGTCAACGCCAAAGAACACAACCTCAAATCCCTCAGCGTCAACATCCCCCGCGGCAAATTCAGCGTAGTCACCGGCGTCAGCGGCTCCGGCAAATCAACGCTCGCCTTTGACATACTGTTCAACGAAGGCCAGCGCCGCTACCTGGAAAGCCTCAACGCCTACGCCCGCGCCATCGTGCAGCCGGCAGGGCGGCCCGAGGTGGACGCGGTGTATGGCATTCCGCCCACGGTGGCCATTGAGCAGCGCCTGAGCCGGGGGGGGCGAAAGTCCACTGTGGGTACGACCACCGAGGTCTGGCACTTTTTGCGCCTGCTCTACGTCAAACTGGGCACCCAGCACTGCGTCCACGACGGCGCCGCCGTGGCGCCCCAAAGCGCGGACAGCATCGCCGCGCAGTTGCTCAAAACCTACCGGGGCCAGCACATTGGCCTGCTCGCGCCGCTGGTGGTAGGGCGCAAGGGCGTGTACACCGAGCTGGCCGACTGGGCGCGCCCGCGCGGCTTTACCCATTTGCGCATCGACGGCCAGTTTGTACCGACCAGCGGCTTTCCGCGCATTGACCGCTTTAAGGAACACAACATCGAGCTGCCCGTAGCCAGCCTGGACGTGCACCCGGCGCAAGAAGCGCAGTTGCGTGCGGCCCTGGCCACTGCGCTCACGCACGGCAAGGGCGTGGTCCACGTCATGAGCCAACTCGACGGTCTGCGCGAAGCCATGGAGCAAGGCGCCAGCACCGTCGGCCTGGGCCAGTGCGAAGTGTTTTCCACCAAGCGCGCCTGCCCGGTGTGCGCCACGTCTTACACCGAGCTGGACCCGCGCCTGTTTAGCTACAACAGCAAACACGGCTGGTGTCCGGATTGCGTGGGCACCGGCCTTGCGCTTACGAAAGACCAGCGCAAAGTGTTTGACGACTCCGTCAAAGACGACAACAACCAAGGCCGCGAGCAAACCTTTGCCGAGGCCGACATTGAAGACCTGGCGGACGCCGCCTGTCCGCGCTGCCACGGCACGCGCCTGAACGCCACCGCGCGCGCGGTGCGCTTTAACGGCGTGGGCATCGCCGACATTGCCGCCCTGAGCGTGAGCGACGTGCGCGCCTGGGTGCAAAGCCTGCAAGGCGCCGGGGCCTTAAGCCAGCGCGAGGCCGACATCGCCCGCGACCTGGTGCCCGAGATCAAAAGCCGGCTGGAGTTTTTGGAAGAAGTGGGCCTGGGCTACCTGACCCTAGACCGGGGTGCGCCGTCTCTGAGCGGCGGCGAGGCGCAGCGCATTCGCTTGGCCGCGCAGCTGGGCAGCAACCTGCAAGGCGTGTGCTACGTGCTCGACGAGCCCACCATCGGTCTGCACGCCCGCGACAACAAAATTTTGCTCGGCGCCCTGCAATCCCTGAGCGACAAGGGCAACACCCTGGTGGTGGTGGAGCACGACGAAGACACCATCCGCGCCGCCGACCACATCATCGACATTGGCCCCAGCGCCGGTAAACGCGGTGGCCGCCTGGTGGCGCAAGGCTCGGTGGCCGATGTGCAGGCCGCGCCCGAGTCACAAACCGGGCGCTATTTGCTGCACGCCATGCGCCACCCTTTGGCAGGGCGGCGTGCCATGGCTTCGTTTTCCTCCTCGGCCGCAGCAAGCCCACCAATCGACTGGCTCACCGTCACCGGCGCCAACTTGCACAACCTGCAAGACGTCACCGCCCATATCCCTTTGCAACGCCTGGTGGCCATTACCGGTGTATCTGGCTCTGGCAAATCGACCTTGGCCCGCGACGTGTTGCTGGCCAATGTGCAAACCGGCGTGCAAAAGCGCAGCACCAAGGCCGGCCGTGACGCGCTGGACGCAGGCGAAAAAATCCGCTGGACCGGCTGCAGCAGCGTCACCGGTTTTGAGACCATAGACCGCGTCCTTGAAGTCGACCAAACCCCGATTGGCAAAACCCCGCGTTCTTGCCCGGCCACCTACATCGGCTTTTGGGACACCATCCGCAAACTTTTTGCCGACACGCTAGAGGCCAAGGCACGCGGCTACGCGGCCAACCGCTTTAGCTTCAACACCGGCGAAGGCCGCTGCCCCGGCTGCGAAGGCCAGGGCATACGCACCATTGGCATGAGCTTTTTGCCGGACGTGAAAGTGCTGTGCGAAACCTGCCGGGGCGCGCGCTTCAACCCCGAAACCCAGGCGGTCACCTGGCGCGGCAAAAACATTGGCGACGTGCTGCAAATGGAAGTGGACGAGGCGGTTGAGTTTTTTGCCGCCATGCCGGTGATCGCCCACCCGCTGCAACTGCTCAAAGACGTGGGCCTGGGCTACCTTACCCTGGGCCAGCCTTCACCCACGCTCAGCGGCGGCGAGGCGCAGCGCATCAAGCTGGTCACCGAGCTGAGCAAAGTGCGTGACGACATTGGCAAGCGCGGCAACAAGGCGCCCCATACCCTGTACGTGCTGGACGAACCCACCGTGGGCCTGCACATGGCGGATGTGGAAAAGCTCATCCACGTGCTGCACCGCCTGGTGCGTGGCGGCCACAGCGTGGTCGTTATCGAGCACGATCTGGATGTGATTGCGGAGGCAGACTGGGTGCTCGACCTGGGGCCTGAAGGCGGCAACGGCGGTGGACGCGTGGTGGCAGCGGCCACACCGGAGGACGTGGTGCGCCTGGGCACGCACACGGGGGTTGCGCTGGCGGGGGTGTTGGGGCGTTAGTTGCCGGGGGCTAGGCGGTCAAGCGCTCAAACCTTGGCGATCGACTCGGGGGCCGCTTGCTTGCAAGTCAGCGCCAGGGGGGTTAGGCCGCTGGCGTTGGCCACGGTGTTGGCGCCTAGTTGGTAGTCCAGCGTGCAGCGCTGCTCAGGCTTTTCACCCCACACCACGGTCAGCTTGCCAGCGTCGGCCTTCACCCGCACCACCGCTTTGCTGGCTTGGCCCACCTGGCCCACTTCTTGGTCTTGCTCGTCGAGCACGCTGGCACCCAGGGGCAGTTTGCCGCCCTTGTCCAGCGCCAATTGCAGCAGCAGCGGCCGACCCCGGTTGGCCTTGAAGCGCAGCAGCACGATGGAGCCGTCCAGCGGCGCCACGCGCTGGCTGGCGGTGTCCACCTCCAGGTCCATGGGGGCGTTTTCCAGGTTGAGCGCGACATCGTTAAAGCCGTAGGGAGATAAGTAGGGCACCACGCCGTAGCCGCTGGCATTGACCTGCGCGTTACTGCCGTTCACGCGCGCGCCCTGTCCGTTGGGCACCTCCACGATGGCAAAGGTGTCGCCCACCGGGGGCGCCAGCGTCAGGCCGCCCCGGTGCGCCACCACGCTGCCGCTCAAGCCCACGCCACTTTGGCTGAAGTTGTTGCCGGTGCTTAGCGACAGGCCGGCAAAGCCATAGGGGTGCTGGTAGCCCAACGCGCCGCCGTAGCTGCCTTGTCCGTCTTGGCCGCTTTGGCTCAGGCTATAGCTCAGGCTGTTGTCTTCGGTGTTGCCGTTGTAGCTGAGCGTTTGTGCAACACCATAGCTGGTAGTTTGTGACGCGCTGCCAGCCAGCCAGCCTTTGTTGCTACCCACGTCCAGCGGCACGCTGACGGACATGCGCACCGTATCTACGGTGCTGCCTGTGAAGCCCGCGCTACTGCGGTCCATGGTGGCGCTGAAAAACACGCCATTGCGAAACAGGGTGTAGCCCAGGCTGTATTGTTCAGGCGCGGCGCTCTGGTTCCATTGGGTCTGGCGCCGGGCGTTGGCATACAGACCACCATAGCTGCCCATGTTCAGGCTCAGGCCCAGGTAGCTGCTGCTCTCAAAGCTGGCTGCGGCGCCTACGCTGGTGCTGCTGAGTTGGCCCAGCCCCGTATTGGGCGAAACGAAGTTTTCCGTTTGGTAGGTCCAGCCGCCATACACGTTGACCGGCCCCAGTGGAGGCGCATAGTAGTAGGCGTTGTAGGCCGAGCCGCTTTGCTCTTGTGGCGCGCTTTGGCGAGCCAACTGGGTGCTGGCCGAAAACGTGCCGTACTTGTTGTACACGCTGGCCTGCACGCCCAGGGCCTGGTAGTTGTCGCTGCCAATGGCCTCTACCGTGGGCGTCCAGGTGTCGTTCAGGCCATAGCGCACATAGCCGTGCAGCAGCGGCGTCTCAGCCGTATTGCCGCTCCGGTAGTTGCCCACGGCCAGGCTGTAGCGGTACGAGCCTGGGTTGAGCTTGCCGCCGTTATAGGCGTAGGGCACCACGGAGCGGGTTTCTGAGCCGTCGGCCTCGGTCACCGTTACTTGCAGGTCGCCCAGGGTGGACGGCGGGTTGAGCCGGGTGAACTCAAACGGCCCGGCCGGTACGTTTTGCTCAAAGAAAACCACATTGTTTTGGCGTATGCGCACTGTGGCGTTGCCGCGCGCCACGCCGCGCACCACCGTGTTAAAGCTGCGCTCGTCGTCGGGAAGCAGCATTTCTTCGGACCCGATGCGCACACCGGTAATCGGAGTAGAGCCCAGCACCGGGCTCCAGGTGCTGGTCTGGCCCAGCGCCAGATTAGCCTGCCAGCCGACCAGGCTGCGCTTGAGCAGCAGTTCGCCATTGACGGTTTGGGTCGCACCGCTGGCGTCTTTAGACAGGTAGCTGCTTTGCCGTGCGCGCCAAGGCCCCAGGTTAACGCCCGTGCTCAGGTTCAAGAACTGGCTCTCCGTGCGGCTGTCGCCGCTTTGCGCGCTGTAGCTGTTAAAGCCGTAGTTCACAAAGGCGGCAGTCTCGCCTTGGTCCAGCATCTCGGGCGGCACGGCGCGCAGGTTTTCACGCGTGACATAGGCCTGGGGTACCACAATGTTCAGTCGGAGATCGCCCAGCTGGAACTCCGAGCTGGCGCCCGACAACCAGTCCTCCATGAACAGGCAGTCTGCCAGGTCGCTGCCGTCTTTGGTGGGCTTGAGCAGCTCTTTGCCTTGGGCGCTGGTGTAGCGCAGGTCCACGCCTAGTTGCTTGTACAGCACCGGGGATACACAGGCCAGCGCTTCGCCCTTGGTGGGGTGGCGGCTGAACTTGACGTCGAATTTGCCAATGGGCATATCGTTGCGAAACACGTCGGCCAGGTAGCTGCCAGGGCGCGCCCGTCCCAGGCTGCGCAGTTGTGCAGGGCTGAGGTTGCGCAGGGCGCTGCCAAGCAAAAAGCTGGCGTCAAACTCAGGGGCGTCGTTGTCGTCTGCAGCCGGGCTAGTGCCCGCTTTGGCCTGCGCTGGCTCGGCTGGTGCGGACTGGACGTCATCCCCCAGGGCGTGGCGTTGGCCAGCCAGCAGGGAAAACCGGGCACTTTCTTGCGTGCCGTCGGGGTCTATCAGCAAAAACACCACCGGCGTTTTGTCGTTGAGCGGAACTACTTCTTTAATCAAAAAGGGGCCGTCGCGCAGCATGGTTTGCTCAAAAAAGATAAAGCCCCGCTGCGCTAGCACTATGCGCTGGCCCTTGCGCGCCTGGCCGCGCAAGGTCAGGGTGGGTATGTCGGCCGAGCCGGTGGGGGAGACGGACAGAATGTCTACGAATACGGCAGATGGGGCCACCAAGGTCACCTCCACCTCAGAGCGTGCCGAGTTGCTGCTGGGGAGCGCGGCCACGGTACTTGTGGCACTGCACAGCGCGCAGAACCACAGCAGCATATGAGGCGAAAGTCGGGCTGCAGAAGTGGCCATGGCCAAGCGATGCCAGTGCGCAGAGCCTAGGGGGCGGCCTTGAGTGTGAGTTCCATGGGCGTACTGATGCCAGCATCGTCGATAAACTCCACGGTCAAGGCGCTCAGTGTTTGGGGTAATTGCTCGTAGTTCTCTACCGGGAAGCGTCGGCGCTCGCTTGGTTTAATCATGCCGGACTCGCGGCTGGCCAGTAATTTGGTAGTGGAATTCCCTAGTCCAAAACTAAAAAATGACAGGTGAAAGGGACTGGGGTTGTAGCACTCCAATGCCCATGAGCCTGCGGTGTTTATGGGGGCGCATTGCAACTGCTTCATCGCTTGCAAAAGGTCACCTTTAAGCCCTTTTGGTCTAAAAAACACTTTGATGCGCGTGCGGCGTGCGAACGTCATTCTGGATTCGTCATCCGGCCCGGTATACCGGGGTGGAAGCTCCAGCATGTTGAAATAGAACAGGGATTCTTGGTCGGCTTTTTGCGGCTCCCCCGTAAATGCCAGGCGCACGGTCTGCCTTCCGTTGGCGGGTACACGCGCGGTAGGTGGGCTCAACAGAAAGGGTACCGCCATGGATTCAATATCTGGGCTGTCGGTGCCATCGTCTAGCCACAGTTGCACAAACGCAACGCTGCCGGTAGAAGTATTGCTTAGACTGATTTGAACGTCGCGTCGACCTTCTGGGTAAACAACCCGCGTCCGCTCAATCACCATATCTGCTCGAACTGGCACCAGCCACATGACTATTAGCGCAAAGCATATATAGGCTTTCATCGCACGGTACCTACGCGGCGTGGCGTATTGCAAGGTTCGCTTTAAGAAAAGCAAGAGTAAATCATCCTCTGTAAGCCAGAATTTGCAAAGGTAAAAACCGTTTCCTGGCATCTTTTCGCAATCTGGTCTAGCCAAAAGGTACCGTGCCCAGACAAAGCGGGCGCGCTGTCTGGGCACATGGAGGGTGGAAATTTAAGTCTTGTTTGCCGTTATCGCGATGAAGTTAGCAAACAAGCGCGAGCTTACGGATATTCACCATTAATAGTGTATAGAGCGCTTACGTTGGTACCCGTGGTGGTGGCAGCGCTTGTTTTCCAGTACCTTGCATTAAACGAAAAGCTGCCGGTCAGAAGTGCTTGCGCTGGAATACCATGCTGCGTTCCGCTGGTCACTTTTGTAATGTCCATTCCAGACGTTGCCGTAGCTACCGTAGTGGCTGTGGTGGGAACCAAGTCTATGACTAAGTTTGATGCAGCTGATGCTGTAGCGACGTTCGCTGCTTTGGTGGTAGCCGTCGTGTCCTTGGTGGTCGACGAGAAGTAGACGTTGAAGTTGCCGCTAGGCCCGGTCGAAACGCAAGTGGGTACAGTGGGTTTGATAAAAAAGGTGGTCTGCGAACGGGTATCTGCAAGTGCCCCCGCCGCCGTGACGGCGTTTACTGCGGTGAGCGATACGTTGGGTAGCACAACAGTGGATGCAGTTGTTGCAGTGCCTGCAGCTGTAGTTGCTACGCCAAGCGAGCAAGTCGCCGCCCCTATCGCACCATTTACGGTCAGTTGGGCAAATGCGCTGCCAGTGCCCAAGGTCAAGGCGGCAACTGCAACAAGTGCTTTGGAAAGGTTATTCAATTGGTTTTTCATGGTGATTGCTTTCAAAGTAAAAAAGGGAACGTTTTAAAAATTTGCGCCGCTCGGCGCGGCAAATCGCTTATCGCCATCACAAGCAGCGAACTACAAAGCGCCGCCGCTCAGTGCGGAGTGAAGTTGCATTCTTTCGTCGTGATAAACCTCCTTGATGAAGTAATGCCCCCCAGGGCCAAGCCGCTTGGAGCCTTCGTCCGCGCGTGGAGATAGTTTAAGAAGAAACCTGGCGGAAACAAGTTACAACTTAGATAAATAAACAATAAAATGACAATGAAAAAAATAATATAAATACTTTATTTGATTTAGATTCCATTATCAAAAAATTTAATTTTCACAACAAGCCAATAGCCCCCCTTACCCGCGGCCAAACGACGCACACCCCCCGCACATGAAAACCTTTTACAACCCCCACCACGCCCTGCACCGGGGCCAGTTCGAGATGTACCGTGGCGCACTTGTGCCCTGCCACGAAGTGCCCGCCCGCGCAGACCATGTACTGGCCGAGTTGCAGCGGCGCAAGCTGGGCGCGGTGCTCAATCCACAGCCTTTTGACGCCGCAGCGCTGGAATCCATTCACAGCCCGCGCTACCTGCAATTTCTGCAAACCGCCTGGGCGCAGTGGATTGCCATTGACCCGGCCAACGCGGCCCGCGACGCGCTGCCCAGTGTGTGGCCCACGCGCAGTTTTCGCACCGACATCGAGCCCGACAACTTTGCCGCCCGCATGGGCCTGTATTCGTTTGACGCTGGCACGCCGCTCACCTCTGGCACCTGGGTGGCCGCGCGGGCTGGTGCTGAATGCGCATTGAGCGCGGCGCAGCAGCTTGCCCTTGGCGCGCGCGCCGCCTTTGCCTTAAGCCGGCCGCCCGGCCACCACGCGGGGGCGGACTTTTTTGGCGGCTATTGCTTTATCAACAACGCCGCCTTGGCCGCGCAGCACCTGCGCGATAGCGGCTTTGCGCGCGTGGCGGTGCTGGACGTGGACTACCACCACGGCAACGGCACGCAGGCTATTTTTTACGAGCGCCCCGACGTGTTCTTTGCCAGCCTGCACGGCGACCCGCGCACCGAATACCCCTTCTTTTTAGGCCATGCCGATGAGACCGGCGTAGGCGCGGGCCTGGGCGCCAACCTCAACCTGCCCCTGCCGCGCGGCACCGACTTTGCCCGCTGGTCGCAAGCATTAGAGGTGTCGCTGGCGGCGATTAAGCGCTTTGGCGCGCAGGCGCTGGTGGTGTCGCTTGGCGTGGACACCTTTGCGGGCGACCCGATTTCTGGCTTTGCCCTGCAAAGCGACGACTACCTGCGCATGGGCGAGCGCCTGGCCGCCGTGGGCTTGCCCACCGTGCTGGTGTTTGAGGGCGGCTATGCGGTGGACGCGGTGGGGGTGAATGTGGTGAATGTGTTGCAGGGTTTTGCCTGAGTGCCCCGGCGGGGTGGTGCCTTACCCCCCCCTCTTTCGCCCGCTGGGCGAGAGAGGGGTTGGGGGAGAGAGTGGGCAAACACAGCCAGAACGCCCAAATCAAATATCCCGCCTGCGCCGCGCCCGCACCAAGGCCGCAGTCGCCAGCCCAGACACCAGCACCAACACCAGCGGAAACCCGACCCATGGCGAGGCATCAATCAGCGCCCCAGACAGCGACGACGCCACCAGCGCCCCCAGCGTGTAGGCCAGCACCAGCACCGCCGTGCTATTGACCAGGGTAATGCCGGCCTCGCGGCTGCTGATGTCGGTCATGGTGAGGGTATACAAATTGCCGCCTGCTGCGCCCCAGAGCGCGGCGATCGGCCACACCAGCCAGGGAGCGCCGTGCACCGCCAGCGTGGCAAAAGACGCAGCCAGCAGCAGGGCGACGAGCACCAGCATGAGTGTGCGCCGCCCTTGCGCCGGGTTTTTCAGGCGGTCTATCAGCAAGCCGCCGGGCAGCGCCAGGGCCATGCCGCCCATGCCGCTGACCGATACCAGCAGCGTGGCCGCACCCGTGGGCAGGCCCAAGTTCAGGCCGTAGAGCGGCAAGATGGACGACAAACCCAGCTCGAAAAAGCCGCCCACAAACCCGGCAAGCATGATGACCGGGTGCGCCGCCACCGCGTGCCACAAGCCGGCAATCCCGACTTTGGCCGAATCGGCGTCGTGTTCGGGCGGGGTGCGCGGCACCAGCGCCGTCCAAGCCAAGCCCGTTCCCATAAACCCAATCACCACCCACAGCGCGTACGAGCTGCCGTCGCCCAGCCAGGCCAAGAGCGCCGGTCCCATGACAAAGGTCAGGCCAATCAGGGTGGAGTAGGCCCCGATATAGCGGCCGCGCTGGTCGGGCGGGGTGAATTCGGCAATAAAGGCCTCGGCCAACACCCAGCGCAAGCCCCCCGCCACGCTGGCCAGCAACTCCAGCCCAAACCAGACTTCCAGGCGCGAGGTGAGCAAAAAGCCAAAGGCGGTAGCCAGCGGCACGGTGGACGCCAGCCACAGCGCGCGCCTGCGCCCGATGCGCCGCGTGAGTTGGGATGCAAAGGGCGTGATGATGAAAATGCCCAGCCACGAGGTGGCGGCAAACAGCCCCGCCACGGTGTTGGACACATCAGCGTGGCGCAGCAGCAAAAGCAGCAGCGGCGAGAGCATGAAGATGCCCGTGAGCTGAAACAGCGTCGAGCCAAAAATCGCCAGCAAACCCTGGCGCGACGCGGTGCGCACCGGCGGCACCGGGATCAACCCGCGCTGCCCAGCGCCAGGCCGGCGTGCTCGCGCAGCGGGTGGAAGTGGATTTTGGGAAAGCGCTCTTGCGCCAGGCGCACGTCGTAGGGGCTGGTGCACAAATAAGCCAGGGTGTTGGCTGCGTCGCGCGCCATGCGCTGGGGGTAGGCGTTGACAAAATCTTGCAACTCTTTGGGCGTGTCGGCGGTTACCCAGCGCGCGCCGGTGTACTGGCAGCCTTCTAAGCGAATGTCGGCGTCGTACTCGCCCTTCAAGCGGTGCTGCACCACTTCAAACTGCAACTGCCCCACGGCGCCCAGCAGCATATTGC
>CAIYQF010000464.1 GCA_903928325.1 uncultured beta proteobacterium
GAAACCGTGTTTGCCTATTTCCCGATCCTGCGCGAACGCAGTGCGCAGGACGCGGGCCTGCTCTCGGGCGGCCAGCAGCAGATGCTGGCGATCTCGCGCGCGCTGATGGCCAACCCCGACCTGATGCTGCTCGACGAACCCAGCCTGGGCCTGTCGCCCAAGCTGACGCGCGAGATCTTCGAGATCGTGGTGCGCATCAACCGCGAGCGCGGCACCACGATCCTGCTGGTCGAGCAAAACGCCAACATGGCGCTCAACGCCTCGGACTACGGCTACGTGCTAGAAAACGGCCGCATCGTGATGGAAGACACCTGCGCCCACTTGCGCGAGAAAGACGACATCAAAGAGTTTTACCTCGGCCTCAAAGAAGCCGGCGTGCGTACCGAGCGGCGCTGGAAGAAAAAGAAGACCTGGAGATGAATGTGTACACGCAACTGTGGGACCTGAGCCATATCCAGGCGCAGCACGAGGTGGTGCTGTCGGGGGAAACCATTCCGGCACTGTTTTGGAACGCCGTGGCCCAGCGCGGCCCCAACGTCTGGATGCGCCAAAAGCACCTTGGGCTGTGGCGCAGCTGGACATGGGACCAGACCGCCCAAGCGGTGCAAGAGATTGCTGGTGGCCTGCTGAGCCTGGGTTTTGTCAAAGGCGAATGCGCGTCCATCCTGGCCAACACGGTGGTGGAATGGGTGTGGGCCGATCTGGCGGTGTTGTCTGCCTGCGGCGTGTCCAACGGAATTTATCCGACCGATGCGAGCAGCCAGGTTCAATACCTGTGCGAGGACTCGCGCACGACCGTGCTGTTTGTCGAGGATGACGAGCAGCTCGACAAAGCCTTGGAAGTGCGCGCCGCCCTGCCTATGTTGCGCAAGATTGTGGTGTTTGACATGGAAGGCCTGCGCAAGCTTGACGACCCGGGCATCATCAGCCTGGACGCGCTGCGTGCATTGGGCAAAGCCTACTTGGAAGCGCACCCGGATGCTCTGCGCACCCGCCTACAGCAGTGCCGACCCGAGGATCTGGCCATTTTGGTCTACACCTCCGGCACCACCGGCAAACCCAAGGGCGCAATGCACTTGCACCAGGGACTGGTCTACACCGTGCGCGGCTACAACACCCTGGTGGCCCAGGACGAGACCGACGAGCGCATGTGCTTTTTGCCTTTGTGCCACATTGCCGAGCGCATGGGCGGCGAGTACTTTGCGCTGTACACCGGCTCCAAGCTCAATTTTGTGGAAAACCCGGAAACCATTCCCGAGAACGTGCGCGAGATTGCGCCCACGGTGTTCACCGCCGTGCCCCGGGTGTGGGAGAAGTTTTACTCCGGGGTGATGATTTCGCTCAAAGAAGCGGGCGCCATCCAGCAAGCGGTGTATGCCTGGGGTATCGGTGTGGGCTCCAAGATTGCGGACTTGGTTTTGGCGGGCAAGCCAATAGGTGCTGGCTTGCGCATGCAGTTTTGCTTGGCGCAGTGGCTGGCGCTCAACAACGTGCGAAAGCTCATCGGCATTCACCGGGCACGCTTTTTGGTCACTGGCGCGGCGCCTATTTCGCCTGAACTGGTGCGCTGGTATTTGGCACTGGGTGTGCCCATGCTGGAAGTATGGGGTATGACCGAGACCTGCGGCGCGTCCACCGGCGTACCGGCCACCGGCATGCGCCCAGGCTCTATCGGCCCGGCGGCTGGCTTTAACGAAGTACGGCTGGACCCAGCGACCGGGGAAATATTGGTGCGCGGCAAAAACGTGTTTGCCGGCTACCTGAATTTGCCGGAAAATACCGCCGAGACCATTGACGCCGACGGTTGGCTGCACACCGGCGACGTGGGCGTGCAAGACGCCGATGGCTATTTGCGCATCACCGACCGCATGAAGGACATCATCATCACCGCCGGGGGCAAAAACATCACGCCCAGCGAGTTGGAAAACGAC
>CAIYQF010000465.1 GCA_903928325.1 uncultured beta proteobacterium
GACTGGGCTGGCTACGTGCCCGAGGAGTTGATTGGCGTGCAAGAGCTGCTGGCGGACTACCTCAAGTCCCAGGCCCGTGCGCTGGCGGACTTTGGCACCAAGGGCCTGCACGGTTTGCTGCTGGTTTACGTGGGCCTGGCCGTGGGTGCGCTGCTGGCGGCCAGTCCGGCGGCGCCGTCCAACGCGGGCTTGCGCCTGGCGCTGCGCGCGCGCGGGCGCACCTTTATCGCCGCGTTCGGACAAGTGATGTTGGCGCAGCTGTGGATTGCAGCGTTTAACGCCTGCGCCACCGCCGCGCTACTGCTGTTGGTGCTGCCTTTGTTTGGCGTGGCCATGCCCTATATCGGCTCCTTGGTGGTGCTGACGTTTTTTTGCGGCTTGGTGCCCATCGTTGGCAACCTGGTGTGCAACACCATGCTCACGCTGGCAGGCTTGTCGGTGTCCCCGGCCGTGGGCTTGTCGTGCCTGGTGTTTTTGGTGGTGATTCACAAGGCGGAATACGCCATCAACGCGCGCATCCTGGGCCGCCAAACCAACACCGCCGCCTGGGAGCTGTTGACGGTAATGTTTGTCGGCGAGGCGGTATTTGGACTGCCCGGCCTGGTGGCCGCGCCGCTGTACTACGCGTTTGCCAAGCGCGAGCTGCAGGTGGCCGGTTGGGTGTGAGTCTCTCCGGCATCCCGATGTGGATGCACGCAGCGCACCCTTAGTGGCCCGCTAAGCGCAGCGCCAAGGCACTAAGCGCTCGGTAAGCGTCCCCGGCTTGGTTGTCCCACGCGCCCACGGCAGCGGACTGGCGGGCTATGGCCTCCGTGTCGCCACGCGCCGCCGGGCCGGTGAGCGCATCTTGCGGCCCCAGGCGCGTGATGTTGGCCACCGCGTTGTTCAGCAAGGAGGTGCGCAAGTGCGGCAGCAGCGCTGCGGGCACGCCGGTGGCGCGCCAGGCGTCTTCGGCCACCGACTGCAGCACCGGCAAAAAGTTGGTGGCAAACACGGCTGCGGCGTGGTAGAGCAGCTTGTCCTGGCTGCGCACTTCAAAACACTGCGCGCCGATGGCGCTAAAGGCGTCTTGCAGCAGCGCCCGCGCCGCAGGGTCGCCTTCCAGGGCGCAGGGCGTGCCGACAAACTGGCCGCAGGCGGCCTGGGGCGTGGCAAAACTCAAAATGGGGTGGGCGCTTGCGGTATGCCAGCCTAGAGCGGCCAGGGGCGCGAGCTGGTCGGCGCCAAGCGCGCCGCTGCAATGGAAGGCGGTGGGGGAGGGCGGCGGTGCAACTTGTGGGGCGGCGGGCGCCGCGTTTGCCAAGCCGCCTTGGTGGGTGCGCAAGGCCGTGGGGAGACCTGGCGCTTGGACCGCGTGTGCTGCCAGTGCTGCGGCGCTCGCGGCAATGTGCGCGTCGGTGGTGGCAATCAGCCACACGTCGGCGGGGCGCATGGTGCCCAGACTTTGGGTCGGGGTGCCTGCGCCCATCAATTCGCACGCCGCTCGCGCACTTGCTGGCGACCGGGTCAGCACGTCTTGCACCGCAAACACGCCGGCTTGCGTCCACAGCCGCCCCAGCGTTTGGCCCACGCGCCCGGCGCCTATCAGGTTCAGGGTGGGTTTGGATTGCGCCATGGGCTACACCACCAGCGGGTCTTCTTGCATGGCTTCGCATTGCTCCATCAGCATTTGCACCTGGCCTTGCCAGTAGTCGCTGGAGCCAAACCAAGGAAAGTTGACCGGAAAGGTCGGGTCGCTCCAGCGCCGCGCCAGCCAGGCGCTGTAGTGGATCAGGCGCAGGGTGCGCAGCGGCTCGATCAGGGCCAGCTCTTCGCGATCGAATTCGCGGAACTGCTCGTAGCCGTCCACCAGCGCGCCCAACTGGCGGGTGCGCTGGCTGCGGTCGCCGCTGAGCAGCATCCACAGGTCTTGCACGGCCGGGCCCATGCGGGCGTCGTCCAGGTCCACAAAATGCGGCCCCGGCCCGGCGCTGGCGACTACGTCCGTGGGCGTCCACAAGATGTTGCCGGGGTGGCAGTCGCCGTGCAGGCGCAGCAGGCGAATGGGCGACTTCTCACCGGTCAGGGCCGGGTGGCGCGCAATCAAGGCCATGGCCTCGTCGCAGGCGCGGCTCCAGGCGCCCTGCACGTCTAGCGGCACCATGTCGTGGGCCAGCAGCCAGTCTTTGGGTTCTTGGGCAAAAGTTGCCAGATTGAGCGTGGGGCGCACCGCGAACGGCTGCTTGGCGCCCACGCTATGGATGCGCGCCAAAAAGCGCCCAATCCACTCCAACACCTCGCCGTCATCCAGCTCAGGCGGCCTGCCGCCCCGGCGCGGGCTCACGCTAAACGCGAAGCCGCCAAACGGGTGCAGCGTTGCGCCTCCCAGGTGCAAGGGGCCGATCACCGGTATTTCAGCGTCCATCAGCGCTTGGGCAAAGCCGTGCTCCTCCAAAATCTGCGCCTCACTCCAGCGCTCGGGGCGGTAAAACTTGGCCACTACGGCGCCCCCAATCTCCAACTGCACCTGATAAACGCGGTTCTCGTACGACGACAGGGCGGTCAGGCGTCCGTCGCCGCGCAGGCCCACCGAGTCAAGCGCGTCGAGCACGACGTCGGGGGTCAGAGTTTCAAAGGCATGGTGCATGCCCTGATTGTCAACGCTGGGGTGCTGCTTTAAGCTTATTTGCATCAAACAGTGCAAGGAGCGGCGGCATGGGTTTTAACGAAGTGGCAGTTTTGCAAGGCGGCTTTGCGCCAGTGGAGCGCGAAATCACGTTGGACTTGGCCGATATTGAGGGCGAGATTCCGCGTGATCTGCACGGCATGCATGTGCGTAACGGGCCCAACCGCCAGTTTGCGGCGCCCGGGCGCTACCACTGGTTTGACGGCGACGGCATGCTGCACGCGCTGCGCTTTGAGGGCGGTCGCGTGCAGTACCAAAACCGCTGGATCGCCACCGCCAGCCTGAACGAGGAGCGCGCCGCTGGCACTGCGCTGTGGCAGGGCATCAAAGACCCGCCCCGGCGCGACCGGCCCGACATGCCGCTCAAAAACACCGCCAATACCGACGTGAAGTTTTTCGCCGGTGAACTGCTCGCCATGTGGTACCTGGGCGGCGAAGTGCATCGGGTGCGCCCGCACGACCTGGCCACCACCGGCACGCTGGCCCTGGATCCGCGCCTGGCGGGCCTGCACATTTCGGCGCATTCCAAGGTGGACGAGCGCACCGGCGAGTTTGTGTTTTTTTGCTACGGCAAAGAGCCACCGTACATGCATTACGGTGTGTTGGAGAAAAGTGGCATGCTCAAAACCCTGGTGCCGGTGGCGCTGCCCGGGCCCCGCCTGCCGCACGACATGGCGGTCACGCGCAACTACAGCGTGCTGCACGACCTGCCTTTGTTCCAGGACCCCGCCGCCGCCGCCGCCGGGCGCCACAAGGTGATGTTTTACCCGGAGCTGCCGTCGCGTTTTGGCGTGCTGCCGCGCCACGGAAGTGCAGCCGACATCCGCTGGTTTGAGGCCAAGCCAACCTACATGTACCACGTCTCCAACGCCTGGGAACAGGACGACGGGCACGGCGGCACCGAGATTGTGATGACCGGCACGCCTTTCAAACCCCAGCTTGATGCCCGGGGCCAGGCCGACGCCAGCCGCCTGCCCCGGCTGATTGCCCAACTCGGCCAAGACTGCATGTTTTACGAGTGGCGCTTTAACCTGCGCACCGGCCAGACGCGCGAGCGGGTGATCGACGATGTGCTGAACCAGGAGTTCCCTGTCATCAACAGCGCCTATTTGGGCGAGCGCAACCGCTATTCCTGGAACACGCTGATGGCCAACGGTGCAGGCCCCGAGGAGCCGCGCTTTTGCGGCATCACCCGCTACGACTTGCAGCAAGACAGTTGCACCAGCTACCACGCGGGCATACACACGTGGTTTAACGAGCACAGTTTTGCGCCCAAAGACCACGCGCTGGCCGAGGACGATGGCTATTTGGTGGGCTTTATGTGGGACGCCCTGGCTGCGCGCTCGTATGCCACGGTGTTTGACGCGCACGACGTGGCACAGGGGCCGGTGGCGCGCATTGCGTTGCCGCAACGGGTGCCTCATGGATTTCATGCGACCTGGGTCAGCCGCTCTCGCTTGGACCGGGGTTGGTAGGGCGCGCGGCGCTTTAATCCGGGTCTGGGTCGTCGGCGCCGAGCTGCTCAAAGGGCAGCGCCTGCTTGACCAGTATCACGGTGCACGGTGCGTCCATGGCCACCTTGATGGGCACGGTAGCAATAAAGCGCTGCGTCTTGAGGCCGTGGGTGGCCGCGCCCATCACGATCACGCTGACATGGTTGCCCACGGCATAGTCCAGCAGCGCCTGCGCCACATCGCCCGATTCGAGCACATGGCACGAGGTCTGGTGTCCGGGGTGGTCCAGCGGCTGCGCCCAAAGATGGAGCTGGGCCAGGTAGCGCCGGTGCAAATGCGTTTCGCTGCGGGCCTCGACCGTGGTGCTGCTCAAGCTGCTGGGGATGACCGTCACACACGCCAGTCGCGCACCCGGACGCGAGCCCAGTGAGCGGGCAACGGCCTGGCGCAGGGAGTACAGCGTGGCGTCGGTCGCACCTTTGTAGGGTATGGCCACCAGCACGATGGGCACTTCAGCAATTTGCTCGGCGGGCATCGGGCTGGGCTGGTAGTGCATGCCTGCGGCCTTGATCCAGCGTTTGAAGTGGGTGCGAAACGGCGTGGCATGGGTGTTGGTTCCGCGTTCGGTGACGTGCACTTGCTCCGGGTGGCTCAGGTCAAAGGCCAAGTGTGCGGCCGAGGGGTAGCGCTTGGCGGCCTCGGGCTCCAGGCAGCGCAGCACCACCTCTTGCAGCCATTCGGGCAGATCGGGGCGGTGCTTGCGCGGTGGCACTGGGTCGACCCACAGGCGCTGGCGCAGGCCCGCTGGCGTGTTGGGCGTGCCAAAAGGCAGCCGACCGGTGCACATCTGGTACAGCATCACACCTATGGCAAAAATATCGCTGCGCGGGTCGCCGCGCACCCCCACCACTTGCTCGGGCGCAATCCAGCCCGGCGATCCCACGGCTTTGCGCAACTGTTCGGCCAGCAGGTCGGGGTAGTGCGCGTGGTGGGATAAGCCAAAGTCGAGCAAGACCGCGTCACCAAAGCTGGTTTGCGCGTCGGAGCCTTCGGGCAGCGGCACATCGCGAAACAGCACGTTCTCGGGTTTGAGGTCCAAGTGAACCGTGTTTTGCTGGTGCAGCGCGTGTGCCGCATGGGCCATGGCGCAGGCCAGCCGCACGATCACGGGTGAAGCAAGCGCATCGGGCAAGTCCAGCCAGTGCTGCAGGGTGCGGCCACCCACGTATTCCATGACCAGGTAGGGCACGCGCTGCAAGTCCCCGGCGGCCACAAATCGGGGCACATAGCGGCCGGTGAGCACTTGCAGGATGTGGCATTCCACCTCGAAGCTGACGATGTTTTCCGCCCCGTCGCCGCTGGCCATGCGGGGCACTTTCATGGCCATGGCAAAGCCCGGGTCGTGCCCGCCTTGGGCGTAGGACACCCGGTAAATATGGGCCATGCCCCCGCTGTGCATGCATTCGTCGATGGTGAAGCCGTCCAACACGGCGCTGTTCTCCAACAGCTTCATCGGCCAGCCTCCAGGCGCTGCGCAAAAAATTCCGGCAGACCTGCCTGGCGTATGCACTGGGCCGCAGCGTCATGGTCGTACGGCACCCGGTGAAAGGTCAGCTGGGCCGCTGCCAGGTCGATCAGGGCGTACATGGCTTGCGGGTTGCCATCGCGCGGTTGGCCCACCGAGCCCACGGTGGCCAGCCATTGCCGGTGCCGGGGCACCGGAATGGCCACGCCGCTTTGGGGTTGAAACGGCATCAGGGCCCCCTGTGCGCCACGGTAGTACAGGGTTTGTGCATGCACATGGCCACCAAAAACGTAGCGCACCGTGGGCCACTGCTGGGCAGCGTCTAGGCTGGCGGTGGCGGCACGGGCGTCGCTGACGTAGCGCCACAGCGCGGGGTCGTTGACGCTGGCGTGCACCAGCAGCACCGTGTCGAGCTGCTGTGTCAAAGGCAGGCGGGACAACCAAGTCCGCTGTGCGCTTGTCAGCTGCTGGTGCGTCCATGCGGCGCCGACGTCGCCCATGGCCTGCACTGCATCCGGCGGGGTGAGCGCGAGTTGGTCGTGGTTGCCTCGCACGACGACCGCGCCCTCAAACGCCAGTTGCATGATCCGATCGAGCACCTCGCGCGGCTGGGCGCCGTAGCCCACCAGATCGCCTAAAAACGCCAGTTGTTGCGTACCCTGGGCGCGCGCATGCGCCAAACAGGCGTCCATGGCGTGTAGGTTGCTGTGCACATCAGAAAACAGGGCCAGCTTCATAGGTCAGGGCAATAAACCGGTACAGGCGGACAGTATGCGCACAGTTCGGGGAAATTGTCACTCTCAGCGCGTGGTTTTGCTGCGCGGGGCGCGTGTCTTGGGCAGGCCGGTGCGGGGCGCGGCCACTTCGGGTTCGGGCAGCGCGGGGGCGCTGCCCAGCGCCAGGGCGATTTCTTCTTGCACGCGGGCCGCGTCGTAGGCGTCCACGATGCGCGCCACCAGCGGGTGGCGCACGATGTCTATGCTGGTCAGGCGGGTGATGGCAATGCCTTCGACCCGGCGCAGCGTGCGTTCGGCGTCAATCAGGCCGCTGAGCTGGGTTTTGGGCAGGTCGATCTGGCTCACGTCCCCGGTGATCACGGCGCGCGTGCCAAAGCCAATGCGGGTGAGGAACATCTTCATCTGCTCGGGCGTGGTGTTTTGCGCCTCGTCCAGAATCACAAAGGCGTTGTTCAGCGTGCGCCCGCGCATAAAGGCCAGGGGCGCAATCTCCAGCGCCTGGCGTTCAAAGGCTTTTTGCACTTGCTCAAAGCCCATCAGGTCATACAAGGCGTCGTACAGCGGACGCAAATAGGGATCGACTTTCTGATTGAGGTCACCCGGCAAAAAGCCCAGTCGCTCGCCCGCTTCCACCGCCGGGCGGGTCAATACGATGCGCTGTACCGCACTGCGCTGCAAGGCGTCCACCGCAGCCGCCACGGCGAGATAGGTTTTGCCCGTGCCTGCCGGGCCAATGCCGATGGTGATGTCGTGGCTGGCAATGTTGTCCAAATACAGCGCCTGGTTGGTACTGCGGGGTTTCAGGTCTGCGCGTCGGGTGGACAGCGTGGGCCCGTCTTGCAGCTCGGCAGAGC
>CAIYQF010000466.1 GCA_903928325.1 uncultured beta proteobacterium
CTCGCGACCGACGCTGCAAAGCGTGTCATTCCAGGTGGCTGCCGGTGAAAAAGTTGCCATCATTGGCAAAGTGGGCTCGGGCAAAACCACGGTGTCCAAGCTCCTACTGGGCCTCTACCAGCCTGACAGCGGCGCAGTGTTGATCGACGGGGTGGACTTGCGCCAACTGGACCCGGCCGATGTGCGCAGTGCCTTTGGCGTGGTCTTGCAAGACGTGTGGCTCATGGGCGGTACGGTCAAACAAAACATTGCTTTGGGTGGCAATTATCCGAGCGACGAAGAGATTGTGAGCGCCGCCAAGGTCGCCGGGGTCGATGATTTTCTGCGCCAGCACCCCGAAGGCTACGGTTTGCGCTTGGGTGAGCGGGGCGAGGGCCTCTCCGGCGGGCAGCGCCAGGCCATCGCCATTGCGCGCGCTTTGCTCAGCCGACCCAAGGTGCTTTTGTTGGACGAGGCCACCAGCGCCATGGACCAGGCCGCCGAGGCCACGCTCTTGCAGCGGCTGGACCAGGCCATGGGTGGCGCCACCGTCATCACCATCACCCACAAAGCCAGTTTGTTGCAAATGGTAAACAAGATCGTGGTGATCGACCAGGGCCGGGTCGCCATGCAGGGAACGCCTGAGGAACTGTTACGCGCCCAAAAGGCGCAACAAGCCCAGCACGTGGCCACCAGTGCGCCACCGGCCCAATCGGTTTAGCTGCACCTGCGCCCCGCACTCCATGCCACCCAAGCCTATGTCGCCCTTGCCACAACGCCACCGCCCCGAGCGGACAACAGACCCCTTCGCTGCCGACGCCCGTCGCGCTGGCGGCGCCACGGTGGCCGCCAGCGGCGCAGCGGGCCCGCAACTGCGGCGCGCTTCGCAGGTGCTGCTGTGGGGCATCACGCTTATTGTGATCGCCTTGTTCGCTTGGGCCGCCTGGACCGATGTGGACACCGTGACCCGTGCCGAGGGCCGGGTTATCCCCTCGGCCAAGACGCAGGTGATCCAGAACATGGAGGGTGGCATCGTCTCTGAAATATTGGTCAAGCAAGGCCAGAATGTGGAGCAAGGCCAGCGCCTGGTGGCCTTGAGCGCCCTGCAGCACGACGGCGAAGTGCAGTCGCGCACCCAGCAAGTCTTGGCTTTGGAGGCGCGCGCAGCGCGTTTGCTGGCCTTGGCCAGTGGAAGTGCACCCCGGTTTCCTAAGTCCGTGGCCCAGGGTGCGCCCGACCTGATGGCCGCTGAACAGGCCAGTTACTTTTCCAAAAAGCTCGAACAGGAGTCGCAGGTAGGGGTGCTCAGCGCCCAGGTCGAACAAAAAGTACGCGAGGTTGAAGAGGCCCGCATCACGCAGCAAGCCAGCCGCAAAGGCCTGGAACTCGGGCGTGAAGAGCGCGCCACCATTGCCCACTTGGTCGAGCGGGGCCTGGAGCCACGCTTGGAGCTGGTGCGCGCAGACCGCGCCCTGGCAGACCAAGAGGGGCACGTCGAAGTGGCAGGCATTGCGATCGAGCGTTTGCGCGCGGCCATCACGGAAATGAGCGCACGCAAACAAGCCCTGGTGCGGCAGTTCCGTTCGGACGCGCTGGGCGAGCTCAACCGCACCTTAGCCGACCTCAGCCCGCTCAAGCAGTCGTTGCCTGCGCTGCAAGACAAAGTCGCGCGCACCGAAATCAAGGCCCCCATGAAAGGCGTGGTGAACCGGGTATTTGTCAATACGGTGGGCGGAACCGTGCGCGCGGGCGACCCGATTGTGGAGGTCGTTCCGGTGGATGACCAGTTGGTGGTCGAAGCCCTGGTTCTACCCAAAGACATTGGTTTTATCAAGTTGGGTCAGGCCGCGCGCGTAAAAATCAGCGCCTATGACTACTCCATTTTTGGCGCCTTGGATGGCAGCGTGCTGAGCATCAGCGCGGACGCGGTGCCCAATGAGAAGGGTGAGGCGTTTTTTCAGGTCCGCATAGAAACCCGCACCAAGGCCATGGAAATCATCGACAAGAAGCTGCCCATCCTGCCCGGAATGCAGGCGTCGGTGGATATCATTACTGGCAAAAAAACGATTTTGCAGTTCCTCTCCAAACCCCTTGTTGCCTTGCGTGAGAATTCGTTTCGCGAGCGTTGACCCTGGCCCCGTATGAATCCACCTGAATCTCCTCCTACGCGCAGCCCGTTTGGGTTGACCAAGCTGCCTTCGCGCTACGCCACGGTGGTGATGCCGTTTTTTCTGTCCATCATCATGACCTGTGTGGTGTCATTGATCAGCACCTTGCGCGGGGCGGGCTTTGGTGCTGGATTTTTTCCATTGTGGCTGGGTTCGTGGGGGCTGTCGTGGGTGGTGGCGTTCCCCACGCTATTGCTGGTTCTGCCCTTGGTGCGCAAGGCCACAGCCGCCGTGGTGAAACTGGACTGAGCCGCATGCTGTTTTTACTTTCTCCGGCCAAATCGCTCGACTTTGATAGCCCGCTGGGCGCCCAAGCCTATAGCCCACCGCTGTTTGCGGGCCAGTCCAAGGTGCTTATTGACCTGCTGCGAGGCTTCACGCCGGCGCAGATTGCGCAGCTCATGGACTTGAGCGACGCGCTTTCGGGACTCAACGTGGCGCGCTACCAGGCTTGGTCGACAAGGGCCACGCCCAAAAATGCCCGCCAGGCGCTGTTGGCTTTCAACGGCGATGTGTACGATGGGCTTAAGGCCCGCAGCTTGGACGCCGATGCGCTGGACTGGGCGCAGCGCCATGTGTGCATTTTGAGTGGCTTGTATGGCGTTTTGCGTCCGCTGGACCTGATGCAGGCCTACCGCTTGGAGATGGGCACCCGCTTGCCCAACCCGCAGGGCAAGGACCTGTACCAGTTTTGGGGCCAGCGCATTACCGACTACATCAATACACGGCTGCAGAGCGACACCTGCCCGGTGGTGGTGAATCTGGCGTCGGTTGAGTACTTCAAATCGGTCCAAACCGCTGCACTCAAAGCGCGTGTGGTGGGGTGTGTGTTCCAGGAAAACAAGGGCGGGCAGTACAAAATCATCAGCTTTGCGGCCAAGCGGGCACGCGGCATGATGGCGCGCTTTGCCATCGACCAGCGGCTCGAGCACCCCGAGCAGTTGCGCGCCTTTGACGTCGACGGCTACGCCTGGTGCGCTAAGGAGTCCACGCCCGAGCGCCTGGTGTTCAGGCGCACCGGCCCAGGATTTGCATGATGGCCAGCACCCCCGATCAGTCCCCGCTGGGGCGCGCCTCCAGCTACGTGGACCAGTACGACGCGGGCTTGCTGTTTCCCCTGCCACGCGCGACCAAGCGCGCAGAAATCGGCTTGTTCGTCGGCGCTGTGGCCCCGTTTTTTGGTGCCGATCTTTGGACGGCGTTTGAGCTGGGTTGGCTCAATGCGCGCGGCAAGCCGCAAGTGGCCATCGCGCACTTCACCGTGCCCTGCGAGTCACCCTGCATCATTGAGAGCAAGTCCTTCAAGCTCTACCTCAACAGTTTCAACAACAGCCGCTTTGCCGACGCCGCCGCGGTGCTGGCGCTGTTGCGCCGCGATCTCACCGAAGCAGTGTGGCGCGGTGCTGCTGCGCAGTCATCGGTGGGTGTGCGCTTGCTCGGGCCCGAGTTGTTTGACCGCGAACCGGTGTATGAACTCGACGGGCTGAACCTGGACCGCCTGGATGTGGAATGCAGCCGCTTCACGCCAGCACCCGACCTGTTGCGCACCCTCGAGCGCGCGGAAAACGAGGGGCCGGTAACCGAAGTGTTGGTCAGCAACCTGCTCAAGAGTAACTGCTTGGTCACTGGCCAGCCCGACTGGGCCAGCGTGCAGATCAGCTACACCGGAGCGCCTATCGACCAGGAGGGTTTGTTGCAATACCTGGTAAGTTTTCGCAACCACAACGAGTTCCATGAACAGTGTGTGGAACGTATCTTTATGGACATCTGGGCACGCTGTAAGCCGTTGAAGCTCACGGTGTACGCGCGCTACACGCGCCGTGGGGGTTTGGATATCAACCCCTTTCGCACCAGCCACCCGCAGACGCTGCCCGGCAACACGCGCACGGCGCGCCAGTAGCGAACCGTGTATCAAACCCGATGAGCCAAGAGATGCAGCCCCACCTTGCCACCGTGGATATCGGCAGCCTGTTTGCGCCCCAGGCCACCGTGCAGGCCCGTGCGGACTGCCAGGACGCTTTGCACAGCGCCCTGCGCGACACCGGGTTTGCGGTGCTGCGCGGCACGGGCGTGCCGGCCCAGACGTTGGAGCGCATGCGTAGTGCCGTCAAGGCCGTTTTTGATGCGCCGCGCGACCTGTACCGCGACGCGGTGGTGCAAAAAGACAATTACCGTGGTTATGTGCCCCTGGGCTATTTCACCCCCAATGCCGGCGGCGCGCGCGCCGACCGGTACGAGGCCTGGAAGCTGCACTGGGAGGCCAGCGCCGCCGACCCCGTGTGCGTCGCATCCACCCTGTACGGCCCCAACCGCTGGCCGCCCATTGGCTTTGACGTGCAGGGCGCCGTGCAAACCTATTGGGCCGAGATGACGCGGGTCAACGACGCCGTCTTGACGGCGCTGTGCAAGGCACTGGGCCTGGATCCCGCCGTGGTACTGTCCATGTTGGACCAGCCACTGACCAACATGACCCTGCTCAATTACCCGCCCACGCCGACGCGGGACGATGTGTGGGGCATACACCCGCACAAGGACTTCAATTTTCTGACCCTGCTGGCCCACGACCCGGTGGGTGGACTTGAAGTGCGCACCCACGACGGCCGTTGGGTAGAGGCCTTGTGCGGCGAACAAGAGTACGTGCTCAATGTGGGCGATATGCTGGAGCTGCTCACCGGCGGGCGCTTGGTGTCCACCCCGCACCGGGTGACTAATCGCAGCGCCTTGCAGCGCCAGTCGTTCCCCTATTTTTCGGTTCCTCGGTTTGATGTGGTGGTGTCGCCCTTGCTGCCGCCCGTGGCCGGTTTTGCGCGCAGTGCCTTACAGTCCGGCGCGGCCAGCCACGGCATTTGGTATTCCAACTGGCCCGATGAGGCCGTCACCGACCCGGCCATGGATCTGGGCGATTACGCTGCCTAAGGCGAGCCGGTGCTAGCCCAAGTCTCTGAACGCCTTTAATGCCGCCAAGGCAGGAAAGTCGCCCGCGCGCTTGCTCTTCATGGCGTTGACCGCTTCGCCCACATGGCGGTTGCTCCAAATCGCCGCTTGCAACCAGCCCATTTGCGCCAAGGACTCGTCCACCGTGTGGTCGCGAGCGTAGTGAATGGCCTGTTTGGTGCCCCAGATGGCGACGGGTGGCTTGGCAGCAATCTCGCGCGCGCACTGCATGGCGGCGTCTAAGGCGGCGTCTGCCGTGGGCAGCACGGCGTTGACCAGGCCGTGTTGCAACGCCTGGTCGGCTTGCAGGCGACGGCCGGTATAGGCCAGCTCTTTGACCACCGCCAGCGGTATCAGCTTGGGCAGGCGTTGCAGCGTGCCCACGTCGGCCACCATGCCGATGTTGATCTCTTGGATGCAAAAAAACGCGTCGGCGGACGCGTAACGCAGGCAGCAGGCGGTGACCATGTCCACCGCGCCGCCAATGCAGCCGCCCTGGATGGCGGCGATCACCGGGATGCGCAGCTTTTCTAGCTTGGTGAAGGTGGCTTGCATGTCCGAGAGCGCATCAAACATGGCGGCGCGCCCCTCGGGGCTTTGGTCGTTCATCTGAATGGCACCGCCAAAAGTGTCCAACGCCATGCCCGCGCTGAAGTGCTTGCCGGTGCTGCTGATCACCAGCACCCGCGCCGCGTTGCCGTGGTGCAGATCGGTGAGCGCGGTGTCCAGTTCGCGCCAGAAAACCGGGCCCATGGTGTTGAGCGTGTCGGGCTGCTTGAGCACCAAGTGGGCGATGTGGTCTTCAATCGTCAGGGAAAAGCAGTGCATTGGGCTCATGGGGCAGGGTCTCCTTAGGTTTGGAAAGTAGCTTAGCGTCTTGGGCGCTGCGCAGCGACCCCACCCTGACGCCCAAGAGACGCAGGCGCTTGATCAGCGGCGCGCGCTTCAGGCACTGACCGGCGGCGGCCCGGATGGCCGAGGCGTCATCGGTGTAGTGGGGCAGGGTGTGGTCTCGGGTGACGATAGAAAAGTCGTCAAAACGCAGTTTGATACC
>CAIYQF010000467.1 GCA_903928325.1 uncultured beta proteobacterium
GCCGACGAAGACGACTAAACCACGCTCGCTCTTGGGGATTCAGCCTTTGCTGCCCAAAGCTTTCAAGGCCAGCGCCACGTCCCGCACCAGCGCAGGCCCGCGGTAGATCAGCCCGGTGTAGACCTGCACCACGTTGGCCCCTGCGTGCACTTTGGCCACGGCGTCCGCGCCGCTGAGGATGCCGCCCACGCCGATGATGGGAAAGTCCGGCCCCAACGCTGCGCGCAACTGGCTGATAACCCGGTTGCTCATCTCGCGCACCGGCGCGCCCGACAGGCCGCCGGTCTCTGCGGCGTGTGGCAGCCATTGCACCGCTTCGCGCTCCAAGGTGGTGTTGGTGGCAATCACCCCATCAATCTGGTGGCGCAGCAGGGTGGCGGCGATCAATGCAATTTGCTCGGCGTTCAGGTCGGGCGCGATTTTCAGGAACAGTGGCACCTGTTTGGCCGATTGCTGGCCCCAAACATGCAACTTGGCAAGCGCTTGGCGTCGTTCCACCAGCGCGCCCAACAGCGCATCCAGCGCGGAGTCAGTTTGCAGGTCGCGCAGGTTGCTGGTGTTGGGGCTGGAAATGTTGATGGTCACATAGTCTGCGTGGGCGTACACGCCCTCTAGGCAGGCGAGGTAGTCGTCGGTGGCGCGCTCCATAGGCGTGGCGGCATTCTTGCCGATGTTCAGGCCCAGCAGCAGGCCTGGCGTTTGTGCACGGCGCAGCGCCGAGCGCTGCACGTTGGCCACAAACGCGTCCAGGCCTTGGTTGTTAAATCCCAGTCGGTTGATCAAGGCGTTGCCCCGGGGCAGGCGGAACATGCGGGGCTTGGGGTTGCCGCTCTGGGCTAAGGGCGTGACGGTGCCCACTTCGACGAAGCCAAAGCCCATGGCTCCCAGGCCGTCGATGCAGCGGGCGTTTTTGTCCAGGCCTGCGGCCAGGCCGACGCGGTTGGGAAAGCGCAGGCCCGCCAGCATGATGGGGTCGCTCACCTGGTGCTGGGCGTACAAGCGCTGCAGGGGTGTGCCCTGGGTGCGCGCCAGGGCGTTCAGGGTCAGGTCGTGGGCGGTCTCAGCATCCATTCGGAATAAAAGCGGGCGAACCAGGCCGTAAGGGACAAGAGACATCGGATAATTCCTGTTTGTTTTTTACAACTTAGGTGATTTTCCCAGATGAACACAACGTCCCGCGTCCCAAAACCTGCCAACGCTTCTAAAAGCCCCGAATTGACCCAAGACGAACTCAAAACCCTGGTCGGTCAAGCAGCGCTGCACTACGTGGTGCGGGGCGAACTGGTGGGCGTGGGCACGGGTTCTACGGTCAACAAGTTCATCGACGCGCTGGCGACCATCAAGGAGCAGATCAAGGGCGCGGTGTCAAGCTCGGTGGCCAGCACCGAGCGGCTCAAGGCGCTGGGGATTGCGGTGTTTGATTCCAACGAGGTCGAGCGGCTTTCGGTCTATATCGACGGCGCCGACGAGATCGACCACGCGGGCAATATGGTCAAGGGCGGCGGCGCGGCGCTCACGCGCGAAAAAATCGTTGCCGCGCAGTCAGACACGTTTGTCTGCATCGCCGATGAATCCAAGCTGGTGGACGTGTTGGGCGCCTTTCCGCTGCCAGTGGAGGTTATTCCGATGGCCGCCGCGCGCATCGTGCGCCAGTTTGCAGCCCTCGGCGGCCACGCCATGCTGCGGCTCAAAAGTGGCCAGCCGCTGGTCACCGACAACGGCCAGTACATCATCGACGTCACCGGCCTAAAAATTCACGACCCGCTGGCCTTTGAAGCCCAGGTCAGCCAATGGCCGGGCGTGGTGACGGTGGGCGTGTTTGCCTTTCAGCGCGCCCAGGTGTGCTTGCTGGGCACGGCCACCGGAGTGAAAACTTTGACGTTTTAAGCGCTGTAGCCCGGCAGCGCCGACCTCAGGCGGCCGCACCGCTGCCAAGCATGCGCTCCACGTAGCGCGCGATCAGGTCAATTTCCAGATTCACCTTGGACCCAGCCTGCAAGCGCTGCAGTGCGGTGTTTTGCACGGTGTGGGGAATGAGGTTGATGCTGATTTCGCAACCTTCGGCGATATCTGCCACGCGGTTGACGGTCAGGCTTACACCATTGACGGTGATGGAGCCCTTATAGGCCAGGTACTTTGTCAAGGCGCGTGGCGCCACAATGCGTAGCTCCCAGCTTTCTCCCACCTCGGCGAAGTGCGTGACCTGGCCCAAACCGTCCACATGGCCTGAAACCAAGTGGCCGCCCAGGCGGTCATTGGCGCGCAGGGCCTTTTCCAGGTTGACGGCGCCCAAGCAATCAAGCCCCGCGGTCTTGTCCAGTGACTCGGCCGACACGTCCACGGTGAAATACGGTGCCGCGCCGGTGGCGTCCACGCTGGTGACCGTCATGCACGCGCCGTTGAGGGCAATGCTGTCGCCCAGGCCCACGTCATCTAGGTAGGCGCTGGGGCAGGTGAGCTTCAATCGCTTGCCGTGGTCCGTGCTGGCTCCCAGTGGCGCAACCTGCGTAATCTGGCCGATGCCGGTGATGATTCCTGTGAACATAAAAACCTCGTTCCAATTTAAAAAACGTCACGCCCGGCCACACGGGCTAGCAGGCGCAGATCCTCGCCCACGTGCTCGACGCTGCGAAACTGCAGCGCCACGCCGTCGGCGAGCTGCGCCAGGGGGCCGAAATTGGACATGCCTGCCCCCGTGCCCAGCCATTTTGGCGCCAGGTAGACCAGCATTTCATCCACCAGTCCCGCACGCAACAGCGAGCCGTTGAGCTTGTGGCCGGCTTCCACATGCAGCTCGTTGATTTCCCGAGCGGCCAGGTCGCGCAGCATCGCTTGCAGGTCCACTTTAGGCCTACCACCTGCTTGGCCCGGCGCGCCGGGCAGGTACACCACGGTGGCGCCGCGCGCTTGCAGCGCTGCCTCGCGCTCTGGGTGCGGGTTGGCAGCGTAAATGAACACGTGGCGTTGGGGTTCAAAAAGTGCAGCGTCTGGCGGGGCTTGCAAATCGCTGTCCACCACCACCAAGGCAGGCTGGCGCGGCGTATCGACCGCGCGCACGTCTAGGCGCGGGTTGTCTTGCAGCACCGTGCCGATGCCAGTAAGCACCGCGCAGGCGCAAGCGCGCCAAGCGTGGCCGTCGGCACGGGCCTGCGGCCCTGTGATCCACTGGCTTTGGCCGTTGGGCAGGGCGGTAATGCCGTCCAGCGAAGCGGCAGCCTTCATTCGCACCCACGGCGTTTCGCGCACCATGCGGCTGAAAAAACCCAGGTTGAGTTCGCGCGACTGCACCGCACCCGGA
>CAIYQF010000468.1 GCA_903928325.1 uncultured beta proteobacterium
CCTGATCGTGGCCGAGGCCATGATTTTGGCCAACAGCACCTGGGGCAACTGGATGGCTGAACTGGGCGTGCCCGCCATTTACCGCAGCCAGGCCTCGATGGCCCCCGGCGTCAAGGTGCGCATGGGCACCAAGGCGCTGCCGCATGCCGGTATCGGCGTCAAAAGCTATGCCTGGAGCACCTCGCCCTTGCGCCGTTACACCGATTTGGTCAACCAATGGCAAATCATCGCCTGCGCCCGCCACGGCAGCACGGCGGCACTGGCCGCGCCCTTCAAGCCCAAAGACGCCGCGCTGTTTTCCATCATTTCCAGTTTTGACGCCGCCTACAGCGCCTACAACGGCTACCAGGGCGCCATGGAACGCTTTTGGACGCTCAAGTACCTGCAGCAAAACGCGGTGCAGGAGTTGGAGTGCAGCGTGTTCAAAGACAACATGGTGCGCGCCGACACCCTGCCCCTGGTGCTGCCGGTGATGGGCGCCCAAGGCCTGCCGCGCGGCGCGCGGGTGCGGGTGCGCCTGGGCGAGATGGACCTCATTACGCTGGACATTCACGGCACGGTGGTCGAGCGCCTGGACGCGCCCGACGCCGACGCCGACGCTGGCGCCTTGGATGCCGATCTGCAGGACGAGCAGGACGAAGAAGCCGCAGGCCCTATCGTGATTGCGGTGGACCTGAACGAGGCGCCACTGTTGGCGAATCCCTAGGAGTCGCTTGAATGGCAGGCCTCACAGTCGTTCAGCGGTGGCGCAATGTCAGCCTGTTCCAGCGCGCATTGCTGGTGTCTGTGGGCCTGCATGCGGCGGTGCTGACGGTGCGCTTTGTCGATCCCCAGGCCTTTGACCACCTGATGGAGGACGTACCACTCGAAGTGGTTCTGGTCAATGCCCGCAGCGAGGAGCCGCCCGAACAGGCCCAGGCCGTTGCCCAGGCCTCACTGGCCGGTGGCGGCCAGGCCGACGGGGGAATGGCCAGCAGCATCGTGGTCGCCTCAGAAAGCGAGCAGGACGGCGACCCGTCCGCTCAACTGACTGCTGCGGCCAAACAAAACCTGCAGCAACAACAAAACGTGCTCCTTTCCCGTGTCAAGGAGCAAATCGCCGCTTTGAGCGACTTGCAGGCCAGCAGCGCCAACAGCCCGCAGGAAAAGGAGGCGCTGGAGGTCAAACGCCGCCAAATGGTCAAGCTGCTTGCAACCATTGAAAAGCGCATCAACGCCGAAAACGCACGACCGCGCAAGCGCTACGTCAGCCCGGCGGTGCGCGAGGCGGTTTATGCGGCCTATTACGACACCATGCGCCGTGCCATTGAGGAGCGCGGAACCGCCCATTTCCCCGAAAAAAACGGCAGCAAACTCTACGGAACCCTGACCATGATTGTCACGGTCAACCACACCGGCGAGGTCTTGGAGGCCGAGGTGGTACGCAGTTCAGGCAACGCCGCGCTCGACGGCGTGGCCAAAGACATTGCGCGCGCGGCCGGGCCCTTTGGCCGCTTTAGCCAGGCCATGCGTAAAACCGTGGATCAGTTGGTCGTGGTTTCCCAGTTCACTTTTAGCCGCGATGAAACACTCAAAACGCAGGCGATGGTGCCGCAATGAAGGCGCTGGGCCGAATGCTCCTGCTGGCGGCCTTGGCCTTGCTGGCTTTGCAGCTGTACTTTGCGCTGCGCATCGCAGCCATGGCGTGGGTCAACCCCGAGTCCAGCGCGTTTGAACGCTCGCAGGCCTGGCAGATTGCGCAGGCCAAGCCTGCGTTAGGCTGGCGCCAGGACTGGCGCGATTACGCCAGCATCAGCGAGCAGCTCAAACGCGCCGTGGTGGCGTCGGAGGACGATGGCTTTAGCCAGCACGTTGGCGTTGACTGGGCGGCGCTGGAAAAAGCCTGGGTCAAAAATGCCAAAGCCCAGGACCGCGCCGAGCAACGCGCCTCCAGCCAAGCGCCAGGCGCCAAGCAGCGAGCGCCCAAGGTGGTGGGCGGCTCCACCGTCACGCAACAGTTGGCAAAAAACCTCTTTTTGTCGGGTGAACGCACCCTGCTGCGCAAGGGGCAGGAGCTGGTGCTGACCATGATGCTGGAGCGGTTTTTAAGCAAGCAAAGGATTTTGGAAATCTACCTCAACCATGTGGAGTGGGGCGAGGGCGTTTTCGGGGCGGAGGCAGCGGCGCGGCACTACTACCGCAAGGGCTGCACCCAACTCACGCCATTTGAGGCGGCACGCTTGGTCGTCATGCTGCCCAGGCCCCGGTACTTTGAAAAACTGCCCAATTCTGAATACCTCAGTGACCGCGCGCAGGTGATTGTTGCGCGCATGGGTGAGGCCCGCTTGCCATGAGCCAAGGCGCACCATGAGAATCTTGGGCATTGACCCCGGTTTGCGCACCACGGGCTTTGGCGTCATCGACCAAGAAGGCGCCGCCCTGCGCTACGTGGCCAGCGGCACCATCTCCACCCAGCACCTCGACACCAAGGCGCTGCCCGCGCGCCTGAAGGTGTTGTTTGATGGCGTGGGCGAAGTCATTGCCCGCTACCAGCCAGACTGCGCGTCGGTTGAAATTGTTTTTGTCAACGTCAACCCGCAGTCCACCCTGCTGCTGGGCCAGGCGCGCGGCGCCTTGGTGACGGCGCTGGTCCACGCCGATCTGCTGGTGGCTGAATACACCGCGCTGCAAATGAAGCAGGCGGTGGTGGGCTACGGCCGCGCTGACAAAACCCAAATCCAGGAAATGGTGCGCCGCCTGCTTGCCCTGCCCGGGCTACCCGGCCCGGACGCTGCCGATGCCTTGGGTCTGGCGATTACGCACGCACACGCGGGCGCGGCCATGGCCCGCATTGCCAAAGCCGACGCGGTAGGTGCCGGGGACGGAAGCTACCGGGCCGGCCGCAGCCGTTAAAACCGCCGCTGAAACCGACCGTCTGTTTGTTACTACTTTTTTTTAGCCGCGCCCTTCATAACGGCCTTGGCATTGCCAAGCAGGTGCTCTGCCTTGCCTTCATGGTGTTCTTTGTTCATGGTCTGACCTTTAAAAATGGGCGGTAGCCGACGTAGCCTCAGTCCCAAGGCACACCCGCTGCGCTAGCCTCAGGCCAAATGCAATCCAAAGGTGTGCGCTGGCGCACGCCATTGACGAATACGCCGTGCGTGCCCCTCAGTCGCAGAGTGCGTGGCGGCCAAACACGTCGGCCAAAAATCGCAGGTATTGCGCCTGGCGCGCGGCCAACGTACGGCAGTCGTGCGGCACTTGTGCAATATTGCCGTACAGGTAGACGGTGGACGAAATGGCAAAAAACTCCCCCTGGTTGTGCATGAAATGCGACTCACGGGGGTACAGGTTTTCGGCGAGCGCCTGTTGGTACGCTGTGTTGACCTCGGGTTTTGCGTTGTGCCAGTATTGAGCGTCGTAGGCGTGCATCATTTCGTGCAGCAGCACGGGTTTGCCGGGGTCCAGGGGCTTGAGTCCGGCGTGGATCTCGCCATAGCCGCCTTGCCCCCGCCCTTGGAAAAGCGCTCGGCTTTGTGCAACGTAGCTGGCATCCACCACAATGGGCACAGTGCGAAAAAAGGCCAGCATGGCCGGGGGCAGGTCCACCGAGGTGATGATTCTGAGCTGCTCCAGAATAGAAGGCGCAAGCGACTGGCGCTGCTCGGCGTTGATGCGCGACACATCGACCTGAAAGCCGTTCCAATCCCCGGCGGCCGGTTCACTGTGTGTCCCGGTCGCACACACCAGTGCGAGCCCAAGCCCACAAAAAAAGAAAAACAGGTGTTTTTTGAGGGCTTGCATCGGACTATCCGCACGGTGTGTCTAAGTATCGGGCATCAGGTCCCGGGTGCGCTCTCTACCACTGCGGCGCCAGCTGCGCAAAGCC
>CAIYQF010000469.1 GCA_903928325.1 uncultured beta proteobacterium
CGGCAAGGACAGTTACGGGCTGCTCGACATCCTGCTCAAACTGCAGGCGCGGGCGCCGATCGATTTCGAACTGATCGCGGTGAATCTGGACCAGAAACAGCCCGGCTTTCCGGCGCACATTCTGCCGGCCTACCTGAAGCAACTCGGTGTGCCGTTTCACATCGAAACGCAGGACACCTACAACATCGTCAAGAAGGTGATCCCCGAGGGCAAGACCATGTGCAGTCTGTGCAGCCGGCTGCGCCGCGGCATTTTGTACCGGGTGGCCGACGAGCTGAAGATCACCAAAATTGCGCTCGGTCACCACCGCGATGACATGCTGCAAACCTTCTTTTTGAATATGTTTTTTGGCGGCAAGCTAAAGGGCATGCCGCCCAAACTCGTCAGCGATGACGGCGGCCACATCGTGATCCGCCCGCTGGCCAATGTGGCCGAGAAAGACTTGGTGCGCTGGGCCGCGCACCGGGCATTCCCCATCATTCCTTGCACCCTGTGCGGCAGCCAGGAAAACCTGCAACGCAAGCAGATCGGCAACATGCTGCGCGACTGGGAAAAGCAGTACCCAGGTCGCATCGAGAGCATGTTCACCGCCCTGCAAAACGTGGTGCCCTCGCACCTGATGGATACCCAGCGCTTTGACTTCAAAAACATCCAAACCACTGGCGTTGCCGATGAAGACGGCGACAAGGCCTTTGACGCTGAGTCCTTCCCTACGCCGCTGTGGGCGGGCCTGCCGGTGCTGCGCGCGCCGGTGGTAGCGGCCTAAGCCCAAGCGCGGACCGCCAACCATGAACGGTGCGCGCGCCTGGGCCTTCGCTGCATCGGTATCTGCCCAGTGGTTGCGCCGAATGGGCTGGTTTTCGCTGGCCGCAGCCTGCTTGCTGTTGTGCGCCTGCGCCAGCACGCGCAGCATTGACAGCGAGGTGCGCAGCTTTGGCGCCACTCCCGCCCCAGACCGTGCCAAGCTGGCGTACCGCTTTGAGCGCCTGCCGTCCCAGCAAGGCAGCGAGGGCGCAGCCCAAGACCGGCTCGAAGCCATGGCAGCAGACCCGTTGGCGCAGCGCGGGCTGGTGGCCGATGCGCAAAACGCCGGTCTGACGGTGCACCTCAGCGCGCGCGTCGAGGCCGTGGAACGCAGCGCCACCTTTGGCGTGCCGGGCATGGTGCGCACGCCCGTTATGTGGGCGCGCGGGTGGGAAGCAGACCGGATGCTCAAAGGACCGTTTTTTCCAGGTCTGCTTGAGCCACCTTGGTACCGCTACACCGTGTCGGTGCTGGTGCGCGACGCATCCAGCGCTGAGGTTGTGTTCGAGGGCCATGCGCAGCACACCGGCCCCTGGTCGGACGTGGCCCAGGTGCTGCCCGCCGTGGTGCATGCCGCCGTGCGCGATTATCCCAACCCCACGCCCGAGCCGCACACGCTATGGCTGGAGCTGGGCCCCGATGGCCCGCTGGAGCGACCATGAACGATGCGCCTTTGAGCGAAGCGGTCCGCATTACCGCCGTACGCCACGGCGAGACGGCCTGGAACGTCGACACCCGCATCCAGGGCCAGCGCGACATCGGGCTCAATGCACGCGGCCTTTGGCAGGCCCAGCGCGTGGGCGCAGCCCTGGCCGATAGCGCCATCGACCAGGTGTACGCCAGTGACCTGTCGCGTGCCCTGCGCACCGCGCAGGCCGTGGCCCAGCACGCGGGTTTGCCAGTGGAGGGCGTGCGCCAGCACACTGGCTTGCGCGAACGCGCCTTTGGCCACTTTGAGGGTCAAACCTATGCTGATATCCACGCGCAGTGGCCCCAAGACGCGCTGGCCTGGCGCCAGCGCCAGCCGCACTGGGCGCCGCCAGGGGGCGAATCCCCCACCCAACTGCGCCAGCGCGTGCAGCGCACGTTGCACGAAATCGCCTGCGGTCACGGTGGCCAGCACATTGTGCTGGTGTCGCACGGCGGCGTGATGGACATGCTGTACCGCCTGGCGACCCAGCAGCCGGTGGACGCCGAACGCACCTGGGCTCTGGGCAACTGCGCCATCAACCGCCTGCTGTGGACGCCGCAGGCCTTGACGGTGGTGGGTTGGGCCGACACGCGCCACCTGGACGCCGACGCCTTGGACGAAGGGACGGCCTGACGACCACCCTGCGGGCCGGTTACTGCGCCGGTAGCGGTGCAGCCCACGGTTCGTGCACAGGCTTATGCGCAGGGTTTGCCCTCGTGGCAAGCGCCTGCGGCTTAAAGACAATGGGCCATGTCCAAGATCATTGTTTTTGCTTTTCCGGTGTTTCTGGTGTGCATGGCCCTGGAGCTGTGGTGGGACCGGCGCGCCCGCGCCCGCACAGGGGCCAGCAGCTTTGGCTTTAGCGACTCCCTCAGCAGCCTGGACCTGGGGCTGATGAGCCAGATCAGCGGTGTGCTGGGTAAATTCATCGGTGTGGCACTGTATGGCGCGGTGTTTGGCTCGGTGGCCCTGTTTTCCGGCGCCGACCTGTGGACGCATTGGTACGGCTGGGCGCTGGCGCTGGTGCTGTACGACTTTTGCTACTACTGGCTGCACCGCGCCGGGCACGAAGTGGCGGTTTTGTGGGCCGCCCATGCGGTGCACCACCAAAGCCAGTACTACAACCTGTCGACCGCGCTGCGCCAAACCTCCAGCGGTGCCTTGCTGGGCTGGGTGTTTTATCTGCCTATGGCGCTGCTGGGCGTGCCGCCACTGCTGTTTGGCACCGTGGCGCTGGTCGACCTGCTGTACCAGTTTTGGGTGCACACCGAGCACGTGGGCAAGCTGGGTTGGTTTGACCGGGTGTTTTGCTCGCCTAGCAACCACCGGGTGCACCACGCCATCAACGAGGGTTATCTGGACCGCAACTACGGCGGCATCTGGGTGCTGTGGGACCGCTGGTTTGCCACCTTTGAGCCCGAGGGACAGGCCTGCATTTACGGAACGCGCAAGCCGCTCAACAGCTGGGACCCGCTGTGGGCCAATGTGTCGGTGTACGCCAGCCTGCTGCGCCAAAGCGCGCGCACGCCGCGCTGGACCGACAAGCTGCGGCTGTGGTTCAAACCGCCGGGTTGGCGCCCGGTTGACGCCGAGCCGCACGCGCCATTTGAGCCGGATCAGGTGCAGCGATACCAGCCCGCGCGCAGCGCCTCGCAGCAGGGCTTTGCCGCCCTGCAGTTTGCGCTGATGCTGGGCTTGGGCGCGGCCTATTTGTGGGTCGCAGACAGTGTGCCCACGCCGGATGCGGCGCTGGGGGCGATGGCTTTGTGCGCGGGCCTGTGGGCGCTGGGCGTCTACACCCAGGGACGGCTCTCGGGGGCCAAGGCTCTGGTGGTGCAGGTCGGCGCCTGCGCCATGCTGGCGGCGCTGGGTTTGCTGCCTTGGTTCAGACTGGCCAAGCCCTGGCTCGTGCTGTAGCGCTAGCCCAGGCCACGACTTAGCCCAGCAGGTCGGGTGCGCGGGTGCTGGGTGGCACCACGCCCAAATGCCGGTAGGCCGCCAGCGTGGCAATGCGCCCGCGCGGCGTGCGCTGCAAATAGCCCTGCTGAATCAGATAGGGCTCAATCACGTCCTCAATGGTTTCGCGCTCTTCGCCGATGCTCGCGGC
>CAIYQF010000470.1 GCA_903928325.1 uncultured beta proteobacterium
AGGACATGTCCATCATGTCAAAAATAATTTTCTTCAGCAGGTTTTTCGATCCATATGACTCTTGGATCATGTCGCGCTGGCGCAGCTTGGTATACAGCGAGTTGTCGCTGCGCAGGCCAGTTATCACCTCGTCGAGCGCCAGTACGTTGTTTTGCAGGTCCATGAACTCTTGCACTTGCGAGGACAGCTTGTGCGCCGAGATCAGCCCGGTCTTGTTCTTGGCCAGGGCCACGGACTCGTCAGAATCCACCAGCCGGCGCACCGTCACCAGCGTCAAGATTTGGCGGTTGTAGTCCAGGTTAATCGACTTTTTAAAGAAGTACTGCAACACCGGAATATCTTCCAAGAGGGGCACGCCGCTGCTCACCAAATCTTTTTCACGCTCCACCAGGCCATTCAAGATAAAAGTCTGGCCGTATTTGACCAAAGCGGTTCCGTTGACGGCATTGCGGGTTTGCGTGAGTGACACGTCGGGGTTGGGCGAATCTTCAAGAAAGGAGCGGCTGGCTCGGATCGACAACATCACCTGGTCGTCCGGCAAGAACGTGGGCGTCACGGCCAGCGCAATACCGACCGCCTTGTCCACCAGCGTGGCCGAGTTGGCCCCAGCGATCTTGATCGAGTAGGTCGCACCACTAAAAAACACCGAGGGCAGACGGTCAATGGCCGCCAAGGTGGGGCGGGCGATGACTTCGTTTTTGGTGTACAGCGAGTTGGCGATGTTGAGCGAATACTGCAAAAAGCCACTGCCCAGGCCATCGGCCATGTTGAAGATATTGGTGGCGCCTTGGGTGACGCTTCCGTCAATGCCGTTGGAGAGTGTTTTGGCCATGGAAAGGCCGTCAAGCAGGTTCACTCCGTAGCTCTTTTGCACCGTCTCTTCGGTGCGGATCATGGTGACCTCGATCATGGCCACGGGCGGGGTTTCACCGTCACAGGGCGCGGGGAGTGTGGGAGCGGTGAAATTTTCTTCGCTGGCCGGTAAGGCCAATGCGGGGTTGATAGAGATGGCGTCCTTCTCCAGCACCGGGCCGGGACGGCTGTCGCAGCGGAACCAGTTTTTACGTTGCTCTGACGGGGCGGCGTCGGCCTTTTTGTCGTCGGCGGCGTCTTTGCTGTCACTCTTGGCCGGCTCGGGGCTGGCGTCGGCCAGCAGGATCACGTCATTGCTTTTGCCCTTGGTGTAGGCGGTTTTCATGGCCAGGAGCTGGTCCACGCGGCTGCCCACGTAGCGCGACTCTTGTTTGTTGACCTCTAGCGCAGCGTACTGGGCCAGCATGTCGGCGGCCACTTTGGGCTGCTTGGCCAAGGCGGCATGAAAGGCCTTGATGCGGTACAGGCGGGCATCGGGCCAATGCAAGTCGTCCAACTGGGCTGCAGCCCAGACCGAGGTGTCGCTGTCACCCGAGAGTAGGGAAGCCTGCGCCAGCGCGTACAAGGCCTCTTGGGGCGCTTTGGGCTTGGCGTCTACCGCCAGGGCAAACGCCTTTTTGGCTGCGCCGTAGTTTTTGGCGCCCATGTACAGGCGGCCCAACTGGAGGTGGGCGATGTCCAGGGTGGAGTCCAGGTTGATGGCGGTGCGGTAGCCCACTTCGGCCAGGGCAAAGCTATCGGCGTCACCCTTTTCATACTTGAGTTGGTAGGTCAGCGCATTGAAGAAGTGCATGGGCGCGCTCTTGATGTCAAATTTGAGCCCCGAGTTAAAGACTTTTTGCGCCTTGTCGAGCTCGCCGCTTTGCAGGTAGTCCGCGCCGGTGCGCAGCAGGGTCTGGCTGCGGGTCAGCGCCACGTCGTCGGAGACGGCGGGCTCGTTGCCATTGCGGGCCGATTTGCCGGGCATCAGGGAGCATCCGGCCAATGCGCAGGTGATGAGCAAGGCGCTCAGGGTGGTAAGTCGATAGCGGGGCGTGGTCATGGTAGGGGTGGCTTCCAACGAATGTTTATGGCTATGTCCTCGCGCACGCCCGTTTGCAGGCAGGGCCTGCGCCGGACAAGACGGTCGGGTTCTTCGGTACAGCGCCTTGATCTGCATCAAACGCGGGCTGAACTTACCAGCCGCACCGCTGCCATTTCCCACAATGTCTCAGCGTTTTGACGCGCCAGCCCCCGCACGGAGCGTGCGTTCGACCCTGCATGCGGCGTCAAATTAAACAAATATCGCAAAATACCCCATCGAATAAACCATTTTTATCAAAAATCCGGGCCATGTACCGCCGCCTTTTTTTGCTCTTGCTGCTGTTCTACCAGGCGTGTACGTGGGCTGAGGGCTTCACGGTTGCGCGCTCGTACGTCCACGACGAAGAAAACGCCCTCACCGTCAACGCGATGGGCCACATCGCCTGGACCCCCTATGGGGGCGACCTTCGGCTGGGGTATACACCAGGCACCACCTGGGTGCGCGTGGACATTACACCAAGCGAATCGGCAAGTGGCCTGCCAGCAGCCGCAGTCCACACCCCCTTGGTGATGCGCGTGGGCCCATACTCTCTGGACCACCTGAACCTCTACCAACGCATCGACGGCCAATGGACCGTATCGACCGCAGGCGACCGCAACCGGCGCGCGCCAGGTACCTGCCTGGACGATATGCACTGCTTTGTGCTCCATGCCACAGGCGAAGCGCCCGAGACGGTGTACCTGAAAGTTCAAACCGAGGGCATCCGGCTCATTGAAATGAACATTGCGCCGCAAGACATGCTGGCCACGGAGGTAGCCACGCGCATCAGCCGCATCAGCACGGCCATTACCCTGGCAAATGGGCTGCTGGCATTGGGGATATTTTTCTTTTTTTTGCACCGCACCGTGTTGCTGCAGGCGTACTGCTGGTTTCAGGCGTCGGTGGTGCTGTCCATGTACGCCAGCGCCGGGCGAGCGGCCCAGTTCCTAACCGACATGGCGCCGCAGACCCTGGACGATATGGCGAACTTTATTCAGCTTTTTCGGGTCGCCACCACGGTTCTTTTGGGCTGGGCCGTCCTGGCCAAATATGGGCCGGCCAAGGGGTACCAACGCGCCGTTGCGGGGCTCTTGCTTGTGTCGGGTGTGTGTTGCGCCCTGGTTGCTGGAGGGCATACGCGCGCTGCCCTGGTGCTTAATTTGGTGTTGTTTTCGGCCAACCCCGTGGTGCAATTGTTTGGTGTGTACACGGCAAAAATAGACCTGCACCGCCTCAAACCCACCCTGTTCATCGGCTACGGTGCGTATGCCCTGGTATTGGCAGTCGCATTGCTTTCGGTGTTTGGCTTTGTCAACCTGCATTCGGCCGATGGCGTGCTGCAGCGCTTTGAGGACTGGCGACTCAACGGCGTGTGGATCGGCATGTTTGTGCTGTGGGTGGTGGTGAGTGAACAGGCGGGCCGAAAACTGCAGGAACTGCGGGAAGTGCAGGCCTTGCGCCTGGAGTCGGTGCGGGCCAAGGCCCAGAGCGATATCTTGCAAGAACGCACCATGCTGATCGACATGCTGACCCACGAGCTCAAAACCCCGCTGGGAACGATCAAATTTGCACTGGCGTCGCTGCAAAGGGACACGGGCGCGCACCCGCACGCCCAGCAACGCATACGCAATATCGACAGCTCGGTCAACCGAATGAACCAGATGATTGAGCGCGTGGCCTCGTCCATCAAGGTGGAGCGCGATGACATTGCCCTCGCGGTCGAAGCGGTTGCGCTATTGCCCCTGGTGACCGAAATCACCGAAGAACTTGCGCACGGTGGGCGCTTTGCGGTGGATGTGGATCCGTCCCTGGTGGTCCACACGCACCGCGATACGTTGGCTATGGTGTTGGAAAACCTGGTGGGCAATGCGCTGAAATACGCCAGCCACGACCTGGTTTTCATCACAGCCGTCGGACGCGTGCTGGAAGTGAGAAACCAGGTAAACGAAGAAAACAGGCCCGATGCATCGCGCCTGTTTGAACGCTACTACCGCCACCCCGCGGTGAGTGGCCAACCTGGCTTGGGCCTTGGCTTGAGCTTGGTGCGCGCGGCATGCGCCCAACTGGGCGCCGCAGTGCAGTACCGCCAAAATGGGAACTGGGCCATCTTTGAACTAACCATGCCCCACCGCCCATGAGCGCCCAGGTGGTAGCCTTGGTGGAGAACGACCAGTGGCTGCGCCAGGAGCTGGCGATCTATCTGCACGCCCATGCTAAGGCAACTCCACAATGGCCATGGGAATCTGCTCGGTGAGCCAGAACTTGTCCTGGGGCAAGCGCACCACGATGGGGTACAGGGCCGCAGGCAACTGCAACTGGGTCCGGTTAATGGGTGTCTTAGCCTGCACCTGCGCCAGCACGCGCACCGGATCGAGGTGCGAGGAGGCGCTTGGCGGCATATTAAGAAGCAGCAGGCTGGCCTTGAAGGAGTCACGCAGCGCCTGCTTGTCGGGCAATTGCCACCGGTTGATATTGGCCTTGGCACCCGACGGCAACGTGAAATAGGCCTTGGCAGTCAGTGCAGCGCTGGCCTTGGCGAGTTCCTTATCAAGCGCGGGGTCGGGCAGGTCGGCATAGCTTTGCAGGAACGCAGGGTACATTAGCTGCGGCGCGAGCAATTGGTGCAATACCTGGGGCAGGTTCAGGGAGAAGGCCAATAGCACGCTGGTGGCGGATTCGCGTTTGAGCTCTACGGCGTTGTAGTGCGCCACGGCCTGGGCCTGGACGGTATTGAAACAGGAAGAAATTAGGGCGACTGCAAGCCATGCAGCCGCCTTATAGAAAATATTCAGCACAGGAACCGGTGTCAGGGCGACACCGTGCCGCCCATGTATTTGTTGGTGGTAAGACTGTTAACCGTGCGACTTCTGAAGTAAGGAATCGTGTCAATTTTTCCAATATAGGCACCCTTCATCAGCACGTGCATGGTGCTTTTGTACGAAGTGGACAAACCGTCCGGTTGGTAATCCGCCACCGTATGCGCATGGTAGTGGTAACCAATACTGTCGTGGTTATGGCCTCCAAATGAGTCCAATGTTCCATAACCCAACATCGCACTGTCCGTGGTGCTGCGGTATTGGGCAAAAAGTGCAATGCCGTCGTAGCCAAAGCCAATGACAGGCGGATGCGTTTTGCCAGAATAATCTTCGTCGTTGTACAAACCCAACCCTTGCCCTGACTGGTAACCGTCCGCGTGGCAGTGCGGGCCGCCGCCGCCTTGCCCTACGTGGCAACCACTGGCAGACAACTCACCCCGCAAGTGAGAAGGAACCAAGGTGTTGTTAAACGTGGGGAACATCACCGAGCCGTCAATCAGCAAGCCGTTATCGGCAATGTCGGCGTAGGTATACACATTTTTTGTCAACACCGTTGTGCCATTCGACCCAGAAGCATCACTCCACAAATTGGTAGTCAATGTGGCATTGTCTGTAACGTCGCTCACTTGCCCATAATTTCGCATCGGAATCATGGTGATGTATTTTTCTAGATTCGAGAACCGGGTAACTGATGTTCCGCAGGTTCCAGAACACGGTGGACTGGGCACGTCTTTGAGGCCATTTGGCGAGGCCTGGTTGCCATAATTGACCACGACCATGAAGGGATGGTAGACCCCGGAAGCGTCCATTTCGTTGGTGAAATACACATAAGGTACGAGATTTTGACCAGGCGTACCGTCAGAGATGGCGTCACTCACCAGCGTGTTGGCCAGTAAAGCGTCGCGAAACGCCGTATACAAGGCCGGCGCGTAGCGCAACGTGCCACTGTTGCTTTCAACCGCCGTCTTTATCAGTGCCAAACGTGCCGTGGCATTGACCTTGGTCGTCGCGTTGGTTCCAGTGGCTGAGACCTGGTTGCTGTAAGTGGACTTGACACCGGCGGCGATTTGCGCCTCGTATGCAGCAGTCGTTGAAACCTTGTTGACGAAGGCCGCGGCCCCTTCACTGACAAAGCTGGTCACCATCGGGTCCATGAAGGTCGGGATTCCCAGATTGAGCGGCGTGGCATACAGGTACAAGGCGGTACCGGTCGAAGCCAGCGAATAAGCTCCACCGGAGTAACTCACGTACTTGTCGGCGTATGTGCTTGCCAAGGTGTAGCTTGCAACATAGGTGCTCGAGTCATAGCTGTAGATGTAACGACTTTGGGCCTTCAACAAATGCGTGCTCGTATCGTAGGAAAAAGTGACAAAGCCGTATGTCGTGGCCGCTTTGCCAAAATTATTTCTGAACTTCAGTTTGGAAGAATCGGTCGAATCCACGTCGACGGAGTTATTGGGGTGCAAATGGGAGTCAAGCCGGTAGTAGCCGCTGCCGCTGGGATACTCCACCAACTGAATCGTCTTGGTCAAGTAATCGCTATAGGTCGCTGTCGATGCAAGGGTTCCCGATGTGACCGCATATCCAGTGGATGCGCTGTAAGCGTCACCAATGGACAGATAGGTAGACGAAGTGCTTGGCGTATTGGAGCCAGAGACCATGTAGCGCGCGCGGTTGGTTACGGTGCCCGTGGCGGTCATCGTAGCGCTTGGGGTAAAGGTCTTGGTAATGGCGGAGGCGAAGTTGGCTGGCGTTGAATAGCCCACCACTGGCGTTACGCTCACCGACCCGGACGCAGCCCCCGTGCCCACGCTGTTGGTCGCGGTGACCGTGCAGGCATAAACCGAACCATTGGTCAGGCCCGTGACGGTAACAGGGCTGCTGGACGCCGTGCCTGTGACGGCGGTCAACACCCCCGCCACACAAGAAGCCGTGTACCCCGTGATGCTCGCGCCCCCGTTGGAAGCCGGCGCGGCAAACGCAATGCTGGCCTGGCCGCTACCGGCCGTCGCCGCGCCAATCGTGGGCGCGCCGGGAACTGTATTTGACGTCGTTGTTGTACTTCCCCCGCCACCGCCGCCACAAGCGGCCAACACACAAAGGCTGAGCGTGGTGAACGCGATTCGGAAAAAGTACTTCATAGCCAGAATTGCTTTGTTTGTATTTGCGTGACCCGGGCTGGGTATTTCTTGCCCAAAAAAGGGGCTTTCAGCAAAATAAAAGCGAATCATAGATTTCATCTATGGGGAAAAACACACAGAAACCCATAACTTTCAAATGCCTTGCGCCGGAGCCCAGCACCGACTGGCCTCCACGCGCCCAAGGCAGCCCGCCTGCGCTGACTTGAACACAAGCACCGCCACCACGGTACATTAACGTTTGGAAAACGGCTGGGCCATTTTCGAAGTCCGCATTCCAACCTGAAACACTTTATGACGCAAGAATGCCAAGACGCAGCGCAGCGCCTGTCTGTGGCCATCGTGGAAGACGATGCCCTGTTGCGCCAAGAAATCGAGATTCACCTGCGCGCCCACGGTATGGTGGTGCATGCAACCAACAGCGCCGCCGGTCTTGATGACCTGACTGCGCGCGAAGCGATCGACTTTTTTTTGATCGACCTGAACCTGCCCGGCGAAAGCGGCCTGAGCTTGTGCAAACGCCTGCGCGAATCCATACCCCAAGCAGGTATCGTGATTTGCACCGGACGCACCGCGCTGATTGACCGCATTGCCGGCTACAAACAAGGCGGCGCTGATTTTTACCTCACCAAACCCGTTTCACCCGACGAGCTGGTGCTGGTGATTGAGAGCCTGGGGCGGCGCATGAAGAAAAGCGCTACTGAGGACAACTGGTCCTTAAGCCTGCGCGACCGCACCTTGCAAGGGCCCTTGCCCAAACAAAAGCTGCAGATCACCAACCGGGAAAAAACCCTGTTGGTCGCGCTGATGCAGGCCAAAGACAACACACTGAACTCCGGCGTGCTGTGCGATTTGTTTGGCAACGAAGGCTCGGACCACGCCATCAGCAAGCACGCACTCGAAGAGCTGGTGGCCCGGCTACGCAAAAAGTTCAAAACCGTGCAAGCCGAAGGGTCTGAGCACGCCATTAAGTCCGTCTGGGGCGTGGGCTACCAGCTGTGCATCCGGGTTAACTTCGTCCATTGACCGGGCGCGCCCTATACGACCCGCTCCACCAACCAAAATGCGCCCATCGCCATCGCCATGGCACCGGCCGCACGCTGCCAAACGGCGTCGCCTTGGCCAGCAAATAGGCGGCGCATTACCTGCACCATGGCATACAAGGCCAGAGCGACCGCACACTGCCCAGCCTCAATACCCAGGTTAAAGCCCACAATGCTCCACACCGGGTAGGGGCTTAGGGCAATCAGGGGGCCGGCACCTTCCTCGCGCATGGCAGACGCAAACCCCAAGCCGTGCACCAACCCCAGGCCAAACACCAGCAGTAATTCCCACTTCAGCAGCATCTGCATGCGCAGCAGGTGCAAGGCAGACACCAGCACAATCGACGCGGCAATGGCCGGCTCCACCAAGGCGGCAGACACGCTGACCCAGCCCATGGACGCCAAGCCAAACGTCACGCCATGCGCCACAGTGAATGCGGTGAGCAAAGCCGCCCAGCGCCGCACGCTGATGCCACTGGCCAAAAGTGCCACCAAAAACACGATATGGTCAGCGCCGCCCATGATGTGGTCAAAGCCATGCCGCAAAAAATTGGCCACATGGCGCTGCACCGGGGCAAAGAACTCCAGCCGGGATTGGCGCGGGGACAGCAGACCCACTTCTTGGGCCAGCGTTTTGCCGTCTTCGGTGCGTGACACGTTCACCTTGAGCGTTTCCACTACCGGTCCGGGCGCCCCCCGTGCCGCCACTGGCGCGCGGCTCCACAAACCATAGTCCAGCGTCACCACCGCAGGCGCCAATTCCCAGGCTGCGGCTCCCACAAGCAGTATTTGCGGGGGCTGCGGCGCTGACGGAGCCCCGCTTGGTGGCGCGTCGGGCGTCTGGGTGGGGGTCAGCACCATCTGGCTCCAAAGCGCCTTGCGCCCGTCACCCTCCAAGGCCACGCCGCCTTGCACCTGCGCGACGAGCGCGGCCTGGTGGGCCTGGATTTCTGCACGGTCGAGCACGCCGTCTGCGTTGTCATCGGCGCCGACAAGGGCCGCCACGGGTACGGAAAACGCCACAAAAACCTGCTTGCCCGACAGGCTCACGCTGGCATGGCCGGTTTCCACCACGTGGGCACTGAGCGCCAGGGGCACGGCCCACACCGCCCACCGCAACGTGCATACAAGCTTGCG
>CAIYQF010000471.1 GCA_903928325.1 uncultured beta proteobacterium
ACCTCGCCGGCCGCAATCTGGCTGATCAGCTCGTCGGGCAGTTCGCGTATGGGGCGCCGCGGCGGTGGTTGGGGTGGGTTCACCGGGGCATTTTAGGGCGCGGCCAGCGATAATCCGGGCCATGGAAATCATCACCGCGCTCCTGGACTTTGTTTTGCATGTGGACAAACACCTGGAGGCGTTTGTCGCGACCTACGGGCTGTGGGTATATGCGCTGTTGTTTGTGGTCATTTTTGTGGAAACTGGCGTGGTGGTGATGCCGTTTTTGCCCGGTGACTCGCTGTTGTTTGTGGTGGGCGCCATGTGCGGCGTGGGGCTAATGAGCTACCCGCTGGCCGTGGGCTTGCTTTTTACGGCGGCGGTGTTGGGCAACCAAAGCAACTACACCGTGGGCCGCGCCATCGGGCCGAGGGTGTTCCAGTGGGAAAGCTCGCGCTGGTTCAACAAAGCGGCTTTTGACCAGGCGCACGCGTTCTATGAGCGCTATGGCGGCGTCACCATCATCGCGGCGCGCTTCATGCCCTTCTTGCGCACCTTCGCCCCGTTTGTGGCCGGCGTAGCACAGATGACGCGCGCTAAGTTCACCTTCTTTGACGTCATCGGCGGCGCGCTGTGGGTCGGCGGCATCGTCACCATCGGCTATTTTTTCGGCAATATTGGATGGGTGAAGCAGCACCTTGACAAGATCATCTGGGCGATGATTTTTGTGCCGGGCTTGCTGGTGGGGGTGGGGGCTTGGCGTGCGCGGCGTGGGTAACAACTCCCGACCCAATCACCTTGAAATCAGCCGCGTCCAGGCCCTGAAAATGGGCGCCGGTGGTGCCATGGGCTGCGCCACGCTTGGCTTGACCGGGCGGTCGTGGTAAGCGGGGAGCCTACATTGCGCGGTTCAGCGCTTTGCCATTGATTCAGGCCGATCGGCAGGATTACATCGCCGCCGCCGAGGTTCGTAATCTTTGCCGTAGAAGCGGCGTTTAGATTGGCACGATTGACGTGCTTCTCATCCAGTTGTGCTGCTGCTACGAACCCACCCTGCTGTCATCGGACCAAGATTTCGCCCATGCGGCGCCCTACGTTCCCTTCGCGCTTTGGGGCGCAGGCTGAGCCTTGGCGTTGCCCGTATGCATCCAACAACCCGGCGTGTGTGTCAGGCTGTCCTTTATGAGGCGGTGGCCGTGGCCTTTGTGGGCCCAGTGTTGGGGCTATTGTTTGCCCAGCCGCTGGCGTTGGCTGTGGGCCTTGCGGTGTGCATGTCTCTGGTCGCGCTGGCCGGGAACTACGTTTTTAACGTTTGGTTTGAGGCTTGGGAGGCACGCCAGACGGTGCGGGGCCGCTCACTGAGGCGGCGGCTGGCCCAAAGCTGGCCCCGCCGCTCTAAGGGCTTGTGGCATCTGCGCCTGCGCTAGCCCATGGTAAGGCTGCGAGATAGCGGCGGGTTTTTGCCAAAGTAGCCCAGCAGCCCTCGCATCAGTGCGTCAGCAAACTGGTTTTGAAACTCTTCGCTGTTGAGTTTGCGCTCTTCCGCCGGGTTGCTGATAAACGCGGCTTCGACCAACACGCTGGGGATGTCGGGCGCCTTGAGTACGGCAAATGAGGCTTGTTCCACCTGGCCTTTGTGCAGCTTGCCCACACGCCCCACCTCGCCCAAGAGCGTGCCCCCGAGCTTAAGGCTGTCGACAATTTGGGCCGTGGTGCTCATGTCCAGCAGTGTGCTTTGTAGCTCGATGCCTTTGGCTTTGACGTTGAGGCCGCCTATCAAGTCGGCCTTGTTTTCCTTGGCCGCCATCCAGCGCGCTGCGCTGCTCGACGCCCC
>CAIYQF010000472.1 GCA_903928325.1 uncultured beta proteobacterium
CGGTCCGGGCATCACGGGCGAACCGGAATGGGTGGTCCCTTAAGGGTTACTTAATCCGTTCCGTCCACAATTTCTCTCACATTTCAAACCACACCATCAGGAGTTAACACCATGCTTAAAAAAATAATTTTGTCGGTTGCCGCCGTGTTTGCCGCTAGCAGCTTTTGCCTGGCCCAAACGGCACCGGCTAAAGAAAATGCGCACCGCAGCTACGACCAGAAAGCCCGCGAATGCAAAAAACTGGGCGCTGAACAACAGTTGAGCGGCGAAGAACTGCGCACGTTTATTGCAACGTGCCTTAAGGGTTAAATTCCCAACTGGGCCGCTATGAATGAGTTCAACAAGGGCAAGACCGCTCAAGACCTGGTGCACTTGCTTGTCAGGCATGACCCAACGGTATCGGACGACAAGATTGCAGAGGTGGTGAGCGAGTGGGGTGAGCTCATGGAAGAGCGGTCAGCGCACAAAGACTATCCCGCCGAGGGTGAAGACACACTGGGCGACACCGACACCGACACGGACAAAGCTAACGGGCCTTGAAGCGGCGCCTATAAAGCGCCGATCAGGCCTCCTGCAGATTCAGCAAGTCCAGTGCGCTTTCAAATTCAAAGGCACTGATTGCGGTTTCAATTAGCACCCACTGGGCTAGCAAGGGTCGCAGGATGCCGACGTGGCTATCCCAGATTTCCAGTGCATTGGCACTGTCTTCTTGCAGGCATCTCTTGATTTCCCGGATGACCTTAAGCGCCATCTGACGGTCCTGCGGGCTGAGCGACGCTTTGTCGGGCACCTCCAGGCTTTGCGAAAAACCGGGGGTTTTCCGGAGCGCCTGAATCAGGCTTTGCAAGGACCCATCTGCGCCTATAAGGGCTGGCGCGAGCAGCAGGGGATCGGACACCGTGCCCAACAGGTTTTCCAGAGCATCTGCGCTGGAAAACAAACCCATGGCACCCAGACTACCGGCCAAACCCTTCAGCGTATGCGCGATGAGGGCGGCGTTGTCGTCAGTGCCTGCGCTATCCGGGTCGTCACGGTTGCCGGTTTTTTCGCTGAGGGCACTTTTTGCCTGCATCAGACTGTGGCGTATGCGTTGTACCGCGTCCGCCTGTGAGGCAACGAACTTGCGCAGCAGCGAGATATAGAGATCCGGCTTTTGGGTGGTGCGGGACAGGCCCAGGGTCACGTCCAGGTCCGGGACTTCGCGCAAGGCCGCCAGCAGCGCTGCAGTGCCTTCGTGTAGCCGGGGCGCCGGGCTGGTCGCCTGGCTTGCGAGTGGACGCGCGGCGTAACTTTCGGCACTGTGTGGCTTGATCCACTGCAACAGCGCCTGCCACAGCTCTTCGGCGTTGATGGGTTTGGTGACGAACCCGTTCATGCCTGCTTGCAGGCAGCGGTTGCGGTCGGCCTCCATGGCATTGGCGGTCATGGCCACAATCGGCAAGTCGGCTGCAGAAAAGCGCTCACGGATCAGCCGCGCTGCGGTCACACCGTCCATGACCGGCATCTGCATGTCCATCAACACCATGTCATACGGTGCCTGGCGTGCGTGTTGCACATGAACCTGCGCCACTGCGAGTTGACCGTTGTGCGCCACGTCCACTTCAAAGCCCACGTCGCGTAGCATTTCGCAGGCCACCAGTTGGTTGATTTCGTTGTCTTCCACCAGC
>CAIYQF010000473.1 GCA_903928325.1 uncultured beta proteobacterium
CGCTGCGCGAGGTGGTGGTGCGCAATGCGGCGGGCGAGGTGATTGGCAGCGGCAGCGCGCGCGCCATGCACCCGAACGTATTCCACCACGACGGCGATGGCCACGAACGCGACGAGCACGGCGCTCAATCACCCCTGTCGCCCGGTTCAGCTGCACCAGACACACACGACGCGGGCGACGAGCCGGTCGGCCATTACGGCCGCGGCCCCGAGTTTTTCGTTCACCTGCAAGATGGGCAAACCATGCATTTGCACCTGCCGCGCCCGCCGCGCAGCCCTTGGAGCGCCCCGTTTGGCTTCTTTTGGACGCTGGGGCTGGTGGCCTTGGCGGTGGCGCTGGCCACGTACCCCATCGTGCGCCGCTTGACGCGCCGCCTGGAGGGCCTGCAAGCCGGCGTGGAACGCTGGGGTGACGGTGACCTCAGCGTGCGGGTGCCTGCAGGCGGCGCCGATGAGGTTGGCTTTCTGGCAGAGCGCTTCAACCACGCGGCCCAGCAAATTGAAAACCTGGTCAAGGCGCGCGACGCGCTGCTGGCGTCGCAAAAATCCCTTCTGGCCAATGCCTCGCATGAGCTGCGCTCGCCGCTGACGCGCCTGCGCATGGGCCTGGAACTCATCGGCGACGGCTCCCATGGCGCCGTAGGCCAGCGAAGGCCCGAACTTGAGCGCAATTTGGCCGAACTCGACCAGCTGATTGACGAAATCTTGCTGGCCAGCCGCCTCGATGCCCGGGAGGCCGATGTGGGCACGGTCGAGGCCGTGGACCTGGTGGGCCTGGCGGCCGAAGAGTGCGCCCGCACCGGCGCCCAGCTAGAAACCGAACAGGCGGTGCTGGTAGCGCCAGGTATTTCCAAACTGCTGCGCCGCGCGGTGCGCAACCTGCTGGAAAACGCCCGCCGCCACACCGCGGGCGAGGTCCTGCTGTGCCTGCGTGAGGACAGCGACTGCGCCCTCATCGAAGTCAAAGACCGGGGGCCTGGCGTGCCCGCAGAGTACCAATCCCGAATTTTTGAGCCCTTTTACCGCCTGCCCGGGGCGTCCGAACAAGACGGCGGAGTGGGACTGGGCCTGTCTCTGGTGCAGTCGATTGCACTGCGCCATGGTGGATCGGCCCGTTGCCGTAACCGAGACGGCGGCGGCGCCTGTTTTAGCCTGCGCCTTCCCCTGGCGCATCCGATGCAAACGCCTGCGTCGGCATCTACGCCATCACTTTAAGAAACACCTCGCGGTCTGGGGCAAAATTTTCATGCAAAGGCAGCAGCGCGCCGCCCAAAGCCCGTGCGTCGGAACCGATATCGCCGGCAATCAACCGGGTACGCCACAGGCCCTCCCAGTTGTACAAGTCCAGTGCCTGCGCGGTTTGCGCCAGCAAGCGCTCAAGCATGGTGCGTGAAAACGATCCATCAATTACCACCGCATCCAAGTCCATGAACGCCGTGGCGCTGACCACGCACTGGGCCAACGCCCGCGACGCCTTGGCCAGCCAGGCCTGCGTTTGTTCAGCATACGGAGCGATGGTGGCGCGGTCATCGTAGGCGGCGCTGGCGTCCAAGCCCAGAGCTCCAAAGCGCTGTTCCAGGTCCCACAACGAGGCGTGGCCAATAAGCTGCTCTGGCGCCGCTGCGGCGGTTGCCGGTCCGGAGTCTGGGGATGGCGGCTGCGCGAGGTGCAGCGGCAACGACGCTGCCGCGCCCGCGTTGCCGTGAATGCCTGCATGCAGGTGGGAGTTGATCACCAC
>CAIYQF010000474.1 GCA_903928325.1 uncultured beta proteobacterium
ATGGATGTGCCCCCGCCTGTACCAGCCCCGGCGCCGGTTGCGCCACCGTTACCAGCCGCACGGCCCGAGCCCACGCCGCCCAACCCTGGCGCCGTGATCACCCGCGCGCGCAGCCGTTGGGTGCCCGCGTCCTGGGGCGAACTGCCCGGTTTAGAGCAAGACAACTTGGCCCAGGCCTGGACCGCCTGGCTCAAAAGCTGTGAACGCGGCTCCACCATGGGCGCGCCCCTGGCCGCGCTGTGCCCGCAGGTGCGCGCCCTGAGCATTGCCAGCGCCCAGGAGCAGCGCGATTGGATGCAATCCCGCCTGCAGCCCTACCGGGTGGAGTCCTTGCAAGGCGAGTCGCGCGGGCTGCTCACCGCCTACTTTGAGCCGCTGGTGAACGCCAGCCGTACGCCCAGCGCCGCCTATTCCATCCCTTTGTATGCGCCCCCTGCGGGCCTGGCCAGCCGCAAACCCTGGTACACGCGCCAAGAAATGGACACCCTGCCCGAGGCCCAGGCCGCGCTCAAAGGCCGCGCCGTGGCCTATGTGGCCGATCCGGTGGACGCGCTCATCTTGCAAATCCAGGGCTCCGGGCGCATCCGCGTGCTGCAAGCCGACGGCAGCAGCCGCAATGCGCGCTTGGCTTTTGCCGGCACCAATGAGCAGCCTTACAAAAGCGTGGGCAAGTGGCTGCTCGACCAAGGCCTGGTCAAAGACGCCTCCTGGCCCGGCATCAAGGCCTGGCTCGCGCAAAACCCGCAGCGCCAGCAAGAGCTGCTGTGGAGCAACCCGCGCATGGTGTTTTTCCGCGAAGAAGCGCTCAGTGAGTTAGATGCCGACTTTGGCCCACGCGGCGCCCAAGGCGTGGCACTGACCGCCGGGCGCTCGATTGCCATCGACCCGGCAAGCATGCCCTATGGCACGCCCGTGTGGCTGGCCTCTAGCGGCGCGCAAACGCAATTGCAAAAACTGGTAATCGCCCAAGACACCGGCAGTGCCATCACCGGCGCAGTGCGCGCCGACTACTTTGCCGGCTGGGGCGCGCAGGCCGGCGACCTGGCGGGGCGGCTCAAGCAGCCGCTGCAAATGTGGGTGTTGTGGCCGAAGTGACGACTATCTCTTTATCGTGCTGGCACCTTCACCATATGACTACCCGACCACACGTGTCAGTGCCCGAAATCGCAGCTCCAACGGCGGGATATGAACATGAACAAGCCATTGAGACGTTACACCTAGATGGGGCGTGGTGTTTTCGCGCTGCTAGTCTGAAATGCACTGTCTTTGAGTGCACCTAATATGGCCTTCCAGTGGGAAAAAAGGAGGAAGTGGCCTGCACCCGGTACCAGTTGCATTGCGGCACCCGGAACCAGTGCTGCCAACTGCTGCCCTGCATGCCAACGCACTTGTGGGTCGGCTTTACCGTGCCACACAGTAGTTGGCAGTGACCATGCTGGGTAGTCGGCCTTCCAGGTTTTATACGCCGCCAGCATCTCAGCCTCTGCGCATTGCGCGCCGTTTTGTGCAGCTTTTTGCAGCGTGCGGGCACGTTGCGCCCTGAAGTCGAGATCGTTAATCACGGCGCTGGTAGGCTCTTTGCGTAATTCGTTTTCAATAACCCTAGAAACGTTTTTACCTGCGGCACTGACGACTGCGCGCAATGTTGGAAGGAGGAGGCGCGGGATGTAGAAGGCCACACCCATTAAAAACGCACCATCGCCTGCATAGTGGCGCAAGTCTTTGACGCCCGTTACCGGTGCGGGCGGCGAAACCAGGCTTAGCGCTTGTACACGCTGCGGCATAGCACGGGCCAACTCAAGCGCGTAAGGTGCCCCAAATTGCCATGAAATGACTCCAAATTTTTCGATGTTCAAGTGGCACAAAAGGAGAAGCACATCATCAGGCCAGTCGCCGATACTGCGTTTTTCTTGGTAGTCTGAGTCGCCGCAACCGGGACGCTCAGGGATGATGAGTCGTATACCCAATGCGCGCAAGTGCGATTCATCGGGGTGACGTTCGTGGCACGAGCCGATAAACCCATGGCACAGCAGCACCGGCCAGCCCTGCGGGTCGCCGCTGTCAGACCAAGCCATCCAGCGTCCGTCGGGCAGGCGCATGCCGCTGCCCTCGGGCAGGGCGCAGTCATTTGCAAGCGCTGCTTGCAGCGCAGCGCGCCGGGGCTGCAGGCGGCGGTTTTGCGGCCCCATGTCCAGCCACAAGGGGCTGGCGTAAATGGCTTGCAGCAGCTCGGGCTGGCGCTTCACGCCCACTTTGGCAAACACTTTTTTGAGCTGGGTTTTGGTCGTGTTGTGGCTCACGCCCAGCGCCGTGGCCGCGTCTTCCATGCTTTGCCCTAAGGCCAGTTGCTGCGTCAAGCGCGCCTCGGCTGGGCTCAGGTTAAAAAAGGCGCACAGCCCGTCTTCGGACAAGGCGCGGCTGCCGGGGCTGGCTGCCAGCACCATGGCGCGGCTCTGGCCTGCCACCTGCCCCAGGCGGCTCACCCAAATGGACAGGCCTTGTTCGGTTTGGGAAGGTGAGGCGTCCCCACCGGGCGCAGACGGCGGGCGGGCGGCTTGCTCTAGGCGAAAACACGCATGGTCTTGCTGCCGGTCCAGCACCCGCGCTATGGCGTTTGCCAAAACTTCGGGCGGGGTAGAAACCAAATGCCTGGATTGCATTGCCAAGCCAGCGCCCGACTGCGCCAAGGCCAGCATGGCGCGGTTGGCGCTGATGGTTCGGCCCTGGGCGTTGACGATGGCCATGCCCAGCGGCAAGCGGTCCATCACACGCTCCAACAAATCGCGCTCTATTTCCGCCTCGCGCAGCTCGGCGTGCAGGTTTTGGCTGCGGGCAAAGTGCGGCGCCAGGCAGGCCCACAAATACTGTTCTGCCTCGCCCGTGGCAGTGGACAAAGCCACCGGACCGGCCTCGGGACGGGCCAGTTCGAGCCTTGCGCCGAGCGTCGCTTGCGCACCATCGTGGGGCAGCACCAGCAAGTCCGCCATGCCTTCTAGCAGTTGGGGCCACAGGCTGTCGTCGTCAGCGGTGTCGTAAATCAGGCCGATCACGGTCGACAGGCGTTCGGCAAAGCGGGGCGTCGAGGTGTCCATGGTGTGCGGTGGCGGGACGTTGGAAGAGGTTTGTGGGGTGCGTAACAAGTGTCAGGCTTTGCAGGCGCCAAAGCATCACCTTTTCGGGTGACTGGCGAGCTTCTCACCGCATTCCAAGACGCTCGGAGGAACAAAAAAAGCCGGTTCAAGCCTACATTGTTTAGTCGGTTGTTTTGGCAATCGTATTTGCATTTTTATCAAATAAAAAAGGGAATATCATGAAAAATAGTTTATTTGGGTTGGGCGCGATTAGCCTGGCAGTTTTGGTGGGGTGTGGAGGGGGAAGCAGCAGTTCCGGTGACAACAGCGTGCCGCAAACCAGTTCAGTTGCCGTCACCGTCATCGACGGCGCCATTAAAAACGCCAAGGCCTGCTTGGACAAAAACTTGAACGGCATCTGCGACGCTGGTGAGCCCACCGGCACCACCGACGCATCAGGAAAAACAACCCTGACGGTCGACAATGCGGACGTCGGGAAATACCCTATCGTGGCCATCATTGGCAACGATGCGGTGGACGCTGACACCGGCGCCGTGACCGTGGCCTACACCATGAAAGCGCCCGCAGACCAGACCGCAGTGGTCAGCCCCTACACCAACCTGGTGCAGTCCACCATCGAGTCGACCGGCGCCACGACCGCAGACGCGGCGCAGTCGGTGAAAGACCAAACCGGCCTGAATATTTCTGTTTTTAGTGACTACACCAAAGTCACAAGCGCCGACGCCAAAACGGCTCAAATCCTGGCCAACGCCATCGTGGTAACCACCCAGCAACAGGCGCAGACTGTGTCCGGCGCTGCAGGCCAGAAAACCAACGACGGGGCCACCATCGCCCCGGCCGATTTGAACAAGCTGGTGCAACAAAAGGTCACTGCACTGCTGCCCCAACTGGTGGTTGCTGCCAACGACAGCGCAGTGCAGTCTGCTACCAGCGCTACGGACCGCATAACCCAGCTCAGCAGCAAAGCCACTGCCATTCTGAAAACCGATGGCATTCAGTCCGCCGACGGCGCGGTGGCCGCGGTGGAGGCCAACAAGGCGACCAGCACCACCGACACAACAGCAACGGCTGGCGCATCGACTGCCCAATTCACTTACACCAACGCGAACAACTTCCTTGTGCGCCTCATGTCCAGCAGCGTGGCGGACAGCACCCCTGACGCCAATAATTTGGTGGGCTACCGCGAATACCGCTACCAAAACAGCGGTTCTGCCAATACGGCCGCCTGGGGCGCAGGCAGCTCGCCCAAGCGCGGAGGCGATCTGCATTGGAATGGTACGCAGTGGCGCACCTGCCCTATCAATTGGAAAAACACCCAGACCCTGCGGGATGCGAAAGGCTTTAGCAGCTACAACTATTGTGACAACCGCGAAACCGGTAGCGGCACGCGCACTACCGTGGATGTGAGCGGAAAAGCCATGGCCGACGTCTACAAAAGCATTCGCAGCCAGGGCTACACGAATATTTCCATTGGCGATGGCACGGACACATCCGCTGCCGGTATTTTGGGAACATCCGTGTTCCCGACAGGCAGCAAGCTGCATTACCAAACCAGCACCTCGCTCAGCACCGCAGCTACCTATTACCCTGGCTCGGACAGTTACGTCGCTTTGCAAGACGCCATGTTGGCTTCGGGCGATGCGACCGCGTGCAACGCCAGTCCTAGTCCGGCCTCAACTTTGCTCAAAGTCACTTTGGACAAACTCATTGCAATAAGCAAGGGAACGCCCTGCGTTCTCGCTAAAAAGACGGTTGTCGGGCTGAATGGCAATATGGACAGCGGAACGACCAATGAGGGCTGGGGAAACACCACTTTGGACATGGGTACCGTCGGCACTGCAAGCGCTAACGCAGCCACCATCAATGGCGTGGTCCAATCTAGCACTTTCTACACCACCAACACCCGCTTGCGCGTGGCGTTTGGCGACGGCAACGTCGCCAAGTACTACCAGTGCCAAGAGCGCTATGACGGCAGCGTGCGCAACTGCACCCTAGCGGGCACCGGCAGCTACGCTATCCAGACCTTGGGCGACGGACGCACTCTGTCGTTTAGCGGCCTGCCGGCTTATTTTGGAAACTTGAGCTACACCCGCGTGTTTGCGGAACGCAATGGCTACGTGTATTACGGTTACCAGAATCGCGCCGCCACCAGCATCAGTGCACGCTTGAACTTGACAGCACTCAATGCAGTCAATGCAAAGCTGGGCTTGCCTGCCCACGACCCCAGTGTGCCGCTGGCGCTGACATTCACCTCGTACCAGGGCATCTGGGACGCCTATCCTGACAGTGCTCCGACCACGGTTGGCGGCACGCTTTCCATCAGTGCGAGCGGGCAGTTCTCTTGCATAAGCACGGGGGACAATTGCACATTAAGCTCATTCAACGCGGCTACCGGTGCGTTCGGATTTACCAACGCCTATACCAGCGGAGGATCGTCTACGGTAGCGGGCACGATGGACTTCACCACGGGTACTGGAACCGCCGGCTACAGTGGCAGCGGTGGGACAGGTACAACCAAGCTGATACGCCGATAAGGCATCCCTGCGCAGGCCGCCGTGGCCTGGCTAACTGGCCCCGTACCCACCAGGCTGCGGGGCTTTTTTCTGCCTGTTGGTCCATTGTTTACACTGATCCAGGTATCGCCTGTACCAATCAGCGGGCCATTTGTGACGCACAGCCCTCCAAGTTGCCGCGCCTGTTTCCGCCAAGACAAGCTGCAATGAACCCGCGCCCGAGGTACACAACGAATCTCCATGCTCCAAATAGCCCCCCACCCCAAAAGCCTCCCTCTGACCGCCACCCCCGGCGCGCTGTCAGACATCTCCCAGCGCGGCTGGCACCTGCTAAACGATGACCTGTCCTACCCGATTGCGGTGCTGCGCCGCAGCGCGCTGATGCATAACCTGCGCTGGATGCAAGACTTTGCAGACCGCAAAGGCGTGCACTTTGCGCCGCATGGCAAAACCACCATGTCGCCCGAATTGTTTGCACTGCAGCTCGCAGCCGGTGCCTGGGGGCTGACGTTTGCCACGGTGTTTCAGCTCAGCGTGGGCGTGGCGGCGGGCGTGCGGCGCGCCATCATTGCCAACCAGGTGCTGGGCGCGGCGGATCTGA
>CAIYQF010000475.1 GCA_903928325.1 uncultured beta proteobacterium
ATGATTGTGGGTATCCACAGCCGTGACAACGACTTGGTGGTCAACGCCACGCGCACCAAGCAGCTGACCAACTTCCGCGTGTCGGGCAAGGAAGACGCGATCAAGATCACGCCGCCGATTGACTGCACGCTGGAGTACGGCGTGGAATTTATCGAGGACGATGAGCTGGTCGAGATCACGCCCAAGTCCATCCGCCTGCGCAAGCGCCACCTGACGGAGAGCGAGCGCAAGCGCGCCGGCCGCTAAACCGCTGACGCGTCGATGCGGGTCAAAAATGGCCTAGACTCGATCCACACAATGCAGCGCCCCTTGGGGCGCTGTTTTTTTATGGCGAATGCGGTTTGTCCATGCCGCGATGGGAAAGGTTTGCACCATGTCCGAGTTTTTAATCACCGAAGTTCGCGGCCACGTGGGCTTTATCACCTTGAACCAGCCCAAGGCGCTCAATGCCCTGAGCCTGGACATGGTGCGCAGCTTGACGCAGGCGCTGCTGGCTTGGGAGCACGATCCGGCCATCGAGGCCGTTGCCATTCGCGGCACCAGCAAGTTGGGTAACTTTGGCGGCTTTTGCGCCGGTGGTGACATCCGCTTTTTCCACCAGGCCGTGCTGGGCGGCGACCCTGCGCTGGAGGACTTTTTCACCGAAGAGTACGCGCTCAACCACCAGATTCACCGCTACCCCAAGCCCTATATCGCTTTCATGGACGGCATCGTGATGGGTGGGGGCATGGGAATCAGCCAGGGAACGCGGTTCCGCCTGGTCACCGCCAACACCAAAATGGCCATGCCCGAGACGCACATTGGTCTGTTCCCGGACGTGGGCGGTGGCTACTTTTTAAGCCGCTGCCCCGGCAGCACAGGCGAGTGGCTGGCGCTGACCGGCGCGGTGCTTAACGCGCAGGGCGCGCTGGAACTTGGCTTGGCGGACCATTGTCTGGACGCGAGCCGCCTGGACGCCGCATGGCAGGCTTTGGGCAGCTTGCCCGCAGGCGCAGGGCTGGCGCCGTGGCTTGCCGAATATGCTGCGACGCCGACGGCGCCAAGCGGTGTGGCGCGGGAATTCATTGACCGGGTCTTTTCACTCGCCTCGGCGCCAGAGATGCTGCAAGCGCTGGAGGCCGAAGTCGACGACTGGAGCCAGCACACTGCGGCCACCTTGCGCCACCGCTCGCCCTTGATGCTGCACGTGGTACTTGAGCAAGTGCGCCGCGCCCGCGCCATGGGCTTGGCCGACGACTTGCGTATGGAGCGCGACATGGTACGCCATTGCTTTTACACCGCGCACTTGGGGCGCAGCGGCGCTGCCAGTGAAACCGTTGAAGGCATTCGCGCCCTGGCCGTGGACAAAGACCACCGGCCACGCTGGAACCCGATGCGGGTGGAAGACGTGACGCCCGAGATGGTGGCGCCTTTTTTTGTCAGCCCGTGGCCGCCGCATGCGCACCCGCTGCGCGCTTTGGGCTGAGGCCGCGCCAAAGGCTGCGGGGCCTTGCGCCCCTAACCTGAAAGTTAGCGGTGGTGCACCTTCATGGCGCGTTCGACTTCGCGCTTGCCTTCGCGGTCCTTGATGGTGTCGCGCTTGTCGTGCTCGGCTTTGCCCTTGGCCAGGGCGATTTCGCACTTGATCTTGCCCGCCTTCCAATGCAGGTTGATGGGCACCAGGGTGTAGCCTTTTTGCTCGACCTTGCCAATCAGGCGCTCAATTTCGGCCTTGTGCATCAGTAGTTTTTTGGTGCGCACCTTGTCCGGGCTGATGTGGCTTGACGCGGTGTTGAGCGGGTTGATCTGCAAACCGATCAAAAACAGCTCTTTGTTGCGCACCAACACGTAGCCGTCGGTGAGTTGCACCTTGCCTTCGCGCAGTGATTTCACTTCCCAGCCTTCGAGCACCAGACCGGCTTCAAAGCGTTCCTCAAAAAAGTAGTTGTACGCGGCCTTTTTGTTGTCGGCAATGCGGGACGCGGTATCGGGTTTTTTGGCCATGGGGAAGTGGTGGGGGTGAAAGACAGTTTCCAAAGAGAGCGTGACTACAATCCCGCACACCCCATTCTATGAAAACCGTCCACAAGTCCGTCCTGCTCTGGTACAGCCCCGAGGAAATGTACGCCTTGGTGACCGACGTGGAAAAGTACCCCGAGTTTTTGCCCTGGTGTGACAGTGCCAAGGTGCGCGACCAGCAAGAGGCAGGCATGACCGCCGAATTGGGCATCGCTTTCGGTGGCGTCCACCAGCGCTTCGTGACCCGCAACACGCACGTGGCGCCTAGCCAAGTGGACCTCAAACTCGTTGAAGGACCGTTTTCGCAGCTAGAGGGGCAGTGGAGGTTTTTGCCCGTGGGCGACGCCCCGCAACGCGCCTGCAAGGTCGAGCTGTATTTGCACTATGGCTTCGCCAACCCCCTGTTGGGTCGCGTGGTGGGGCCCGTGTTTGACAAAATTGCATCCACCCTGGTGGATGCCTTCGTTAAGCGCGCGTCCCAGGTGTACGGCGACTGAGGCGACCATGCGCAAGCCCGTCACCATCGCGGTGGTCTACAGCGCCCAAGCCCGCGCTGTGCATGAGTTTTTCATGCAGGTCGCATCCGGATCACGGATTGAACAGCTCCTGCACGAGGTAGCTGCGCGCCTGGGCCTCACACCTGAACGACTGGCCGACCTGGGCACCGGTATTTGGGGTAAGCGCGTGCCAGTAAGCCATGTGCTGCTGGATGGCAACCGCCTGGAGCTCTACCGACCGTTGACGGTAGACCCCAAGGTGGCACGGCGCGAACGTTTTGTGCGCCAGGGCGCCAAATCAGCCGGTTTGTTCGCCAAACGCAGGGCCGGGGCCAAAGCGGGGTATTGAAATGTGCGGGCCTTAGGCCTCAAGGCGCGCGGGTACAATCGGTTTTTTGGAGCTTTGACATGCGCCTTATCGGCAAAGCGCTGACCTTCGACGACGTGTTGTTGGTGCCAGCGTACTCCCAGGTCCTACCTAAGGACACCTCACTTTCTACCCAGTTTTCCCGCAACATTGCGTTGAATCTGCCCCTGGTATCCGCCGCCATGGACACCGTGACCGAAGCGCGTTTGGCCATTGCAATTGCCCAAGAAGGCGGCATAGGCATCGTGCACAAAAACCTCAGCGCCGCCGAACAAGCCGCCCAGGTGGCCAAGGTCAAGCGCTATGAGAGCGGCGTGTTGCGTGACCCGGTGGTGATTACCCCGCATTTCACGGTGCGTGAAGTTATGGCTTTGTCGGACCAGTTGGGCGTGTCAGGCTTTCCGGTGTGCGACGGCGGCAAGGTGGTGGGCATCGTCACCGGGCGCGATTTGCGCTTTGAGACGCGCTATGACCAGCCGGTCAGCGCCATCATGACGCCGCGCGAAAAGCTCATCACCGTGCGCGACGGCACCACGCTGCTTGAGGCCAAAGCGCTGCTCAACAAGTACAAACTTGAGCGTCTACTGGTGGTCAACGACGCTTTTGAACTCAAAGGCCTGATCACCGTCAAAGACATGACCAAACAAACCAGCTTTCCCAACGCCGCACGCGACGCCTTTGGCAAGCTGCGCGTGGGCGCTGCGGTGGGCGTGGGCGAGGGCACCGAAGAGCGCGTCGAAGCCCTGGTCAACGCCGGTGTGGACGCCATCGTGGTCGACACCGCGCACGGCCACA
>CAIYQF010000476.1 GCA_903928325.1 uncultured beta proteobacterium
AGCCGAACACCAGGCCGATGTCTATTCGCTACGTGTGCTCAAGGCGGCTCACATTGCGCCCTCTTCCATGGTCAAGCTGTTTGACAAACTGGCGGAGCAGCGCAGCCAAGGCAAACCCAAAGCGATTAAAAAACCCGAAGACACGCTGCTGGGGATCGCATTTGCCTCGCATCCCACCGATGCAGATCGCATTGCCTTCTTCAAGCAAGCGCAACCCTGACACCGCCGAGCCCGGCACACGCCTAACGGCAAGTTTCCAGTGCTGCGATGCTCAGAACAAGGACAAGTTTTGCCCTGCTTCCGGGTCAGTGCGCTGGGCCTTGCCAGATTCGGCTTTGGCGGCGTTGGCGGCTTTCGCGGCTTTGGCGTTCTTGGTGCTTGTGGGGCGCGGTGCCGCTTGCCCCACCAACTGCTCGGCTGGCCAGGCTTGCATCCAGCCCGCAGCGGATTGCGGCGTGGCGTCCAGCCAGCTGCGGCAATCCTGCTCGGCGATCAGCACGGGCATGCGTTTCTCTTCTCCCGGCTGGTGCATGCGCCCCATCAGGGCGTGGCCATCGGCGTTCACCGTGAGCAGGGTAAAGCTGTCCACCACTTCGCCATCCTGCGGGTTCACCCAGCGTTCCCACAAACCCGCCACCGCGAAGGGCGCCTGATCGGCCCGTGCAATTTGCCAGCGCACCGCCCGACCACCGTTGTGGGCGGCCTCCTCCCAGCAAGGTTCGAAAAAGCTGCGCATCGGTGCCAAGGCCCATTGGCGCGCATGCCAGGGACCGCGATAGCTGGGTTTCTCAAAGGCGGTTTCGCTGCGGGCGTTGTAGGTCTTGCGGCCGATGTCCAGTGCCTGCTTGGCGTCTTTGCACCAGCGCGGCACCAGGCCAAAACGGGCCAGGCGGCAGATGACACCGTCACCCGCCCCGCGCAACAAGATCGGTGCCGAATAGCCGGGGTAGATTTCGTCGGGCCACTCTTCGTGGGGCAAGTCGACTACGCCGAGTCGGTGCGCGGCGATTTCCTGACGCGTGGAAGGTACGTAGTTGGTACACATAAAGCTACCGAACCTCCCGCCGCGCTGGCCACCAATTAGTCACTCGTTTCATCGTCTTCATCGTCTGCTGCACCGCGACTGCCGTGCTTCGGCGGACGCGGCACTTTCTTCAGGCGGATATTGCGCGCCAGTTCGATCGCATCCTTCTTGACCTGGCGCTCGGCATCCAGCTTTTCGCCCACTTCAAGCCACTGCGCAAACTCGTCCGGGGTTTCCAGCGTCACCCGGCCCAGTGCGCCCGAGCGGAAGTCGTGAATCACGATTTCGGCCGCATGGTTGAGGTTGACCTTGCCACCGCCCAGCAAGGCACCACGCTTGCGCCCCACCGCGTCAAGCAACTGCTCGTCGCTCAGCGTGGCGGCGTCCTTGATTTTGTAGCGCGCCTCCAGCGCGGGCCCGTAGTGCTGGCGCAGATAGTCCAGCAATTCCAGCGCCACGTCCTCGTCCTCAAACGCATTGCGGCCCACCGCGCCACTGGCGGCCAGGTTGTATCCGCTCTTGGCCACGATGATGCGGGGCCACAGAATGCCCGGCGTGTCATAGAGGTAAAAATCGTCGGCGATGGTGATGCGCTGTTCCAGCTTGGTGACGCCGGCTTCATCGCCGGTTTTGGCAGCGCGTTTGCCCTTGAGCGTGTTGATCAGGGTCGACTTGCCAACGTTGGGAATGCCGCAAATCA
>CAIYQF010000477.1 GCA_903928325.1 uncultured beta proteobacterium
AGAGCCTGTTTGAGCCCATGAACCTGGAGCGCAAGATGCGCATGTTCCGCACCGCCTGCGCTGTGGGGTTCAAGGAGATCGAGGTCGGCTTTCCCAGCGCCTCGCAAACTGACTTTGACTTTGTGCGCGCCCTGGTGGACGAGGGCCATGTGCCCGCCGATGTCACCATCGAAGTGCTGACCCAGGCGCGCGAGCACCTGATTCGCCGCACCTTTGAGTCGGTGGTGGGCGCGCGGCGCGTCATCGTGCATGTGTACAACGCCACGGCGCCGCTGTTTCGCGACGTGGTGTTCAACATGAGCAAGGCCGAGGTGGTGCAGCTGGCGGTGGAGTCGGTCACCTTGATCAAGACCCTTGCAGCCCAGCACCCCGAGACCGAGTGGGTCTTGCAGTACAGCCCCGAGCTTTTCACCAGCACCGAGCTGGAGTTTGCCAAGGAAGTGTGCGACGCCGTGACCGCCGTGTGGGGCGCCACGCCCACCAACAAGGTGATTCTGAATTTGCCCGCCACCGTGGAAGTGGCCACGCCCAATATCTACGCCGACCAGGTGGAATGGATGCACCGCAACCTGGCGCGGCGCGACAGCATTGTCTTGAGCCTGCACCCGCATAACGACCGCGGCACGGCCGTGGCCGCGGCCGAACTGGGCATCATGGCCGGGGCCGACCGGGTGGAGGGCTGCTTGTTTGGCAACGGCGAGCGCACCGGCAATGTGGACATCGTCACCCTGGCGCTCAATTTGTACACCCAGGGCGTGCATCCTGGCCTGGACTTCTCAGACATCAACGGCGTGGCCCGCACGGTGGAACACTGCAACCAGCTGCCCATCCACCCGCGCCACCCTTATGTGGGCGATTTGGTGTTCACCGCGTTCAGCGGCTCGCACCAGGACGCCATCAAAAAAGGTTTCTCGGCGCTGGACAAAAACGGCCTGTGGAACGTCCCCTACCTGCCCATCGACCCGGCCGACCTGGGCCGCACCTACGACTCCATCATCCGCGTCAACAGCCAGTCCGGCAAAGGCGGCGTGGCCTATTTATTAGAGGCCGAGTTTGGCGTGGTCATGCCCCGGCGCCTGCAAGTGGAGTTTTCGGGCGAGGTGCAAAGCTACACCGACCAGCACGGCGGCGAAATGAGCGCGCAAGACATCTGGGCACTGTTCTCCAGCACCTACCTGGACAGCACGGTGCCCCTGCGCTACGTGGGCTACCAGTTGACCGAGCACCCCACCGACGCTACCGGTCAGGGCATCCGCCTGACGGTGGACGCCGCCGGTGTGCGCCACACCCTGCACGGCGCGGGCAACGGCCCCATCGACGCCGCAGTGCATGCCCTGCAAACCCTGGGCCTGGATGTGCAGGTGCGCAGCTTTGAAGAACGCTCTACTAAGGGCAGCGCCCACGGCGGCGACGCCCAGGCCTGCGCCTTTATGGAGCTTAGCGCCCAGGCCACCGATTCCCCCGATCGCTTTGGCGTCGGCCTGGACCACAACATCGTCACCGCGTCCATTAAGGCGCTGGTGAGTGGGGTGAACCGGTTGGGGCTGGTGCCGCGGGCGGTGGTGACGGCGGAGCGCGAAGCTGCGGTAGTCTGACGGTTTAAATGCCTCTTAATGGCTTTACGCCATAGGCACGCATCGCAGAGGCGACTTGGGCGTGCTCGGTTGTTTCGTCTGCATACAGCCGATAGCTCGGCGCCAAAATCGGTTCGACTGCAACCGCTTGGACCAAGACGACGCTGTGAATTGGAAAGCGTGGCCCTGCCATAGATGCCAAGGGCTCAACCCAGCGTGAAAAATCAATGTCTTGCTGATTGACATTGCGTGCAATCCCGATGACCTTGTAACCCTTTTGGACGAATACGTCGATGAAGCTGACACAAACGTGTGCGTTGGAGTTGACGTTTCTGACGCTGGTCGGCGACGCGATATTTGCGATAACCAGGTGCGTTGAGTCGACAATGGCGAATATTTCCTTAGGCGATACATTGGGTTGACCGGATTCGTCGACCGTTGCCAACCAGCAAAGCACGCTGCGACGGGCTGACTCTCGGATTGGTGGTGTGAGCATATTGAGCATTAGCCCTAAATCAAGCTTTCTGAAATTGTAATGAAAATGGCAAAAAATGATGTCGATTTTTCCTCAATTCGGCAATTCCAGAGAGCGTGGTAAGTATTGACATTGTTGTCACATAGTAATAACATTTGCCACATAAAAAACGCACCTAGGCTGTCTCATGCACGTCTCCATCCGTCCCATTGGCAACTCTCGCGGAATCGTTATTCCGAAACCCATGCTCGCTCAATTGGGCCTGGAGGACGGCGCGGACCTGACCGTTGAAAACGGCGCGCTGGTGATCCGCAAGCCTGCAATGCCCGCTCGCGCAGGTTGGGCTGATGCGGCCAAAGCAGTCGCACTGGCCAAAGACGACGGTCTGGTGATGGGCGAGTTTTCCAACGAAGGTGACGAGGACCTCACGTGGTAGCGCGCGGGGACGTTTGGCTGGTGAACTTGGACCCCACCGTGGGCAGCGAGATTCGTAAATCACGTCCCTGTGTGGTGGTGTCACCGCCCGAGTTGCACGACCACCTCAAGACGGTCATCGTGGCGCCCATGACATCGCAAGGATTCCCCGCTCCGTTTCGGGTTCCTCTCAAGTTTCAGGGCACGTCCGGCTTGTTGGTGTTGGATCAAATCCGCAGCGTGGACAAGCTTCGTCTTGCGAAAAAACTAGGCACTGTTCAGTCATCAACTTTGAAAAAAGCGTTGCAGACTTTGCAAGAGATATTTGAGGTCTAAGGCAGGATGGGCGCGCGTCAGCGCCCACCCATCACGCCTTCTTCAAAAAGCAGGCCTTGAGCATAAAGCTGCCGCCGTCCATCTTGCAATCAACCTCATGGTCGCCGCCGACCAGGCGGATGCTTTTGACCTTGGTGCCCATTTTCAGCACGGTGGATGAGCCTTTGACCTTCAGGTCTTTGATCAGCACCACTGCATCGCCATCTTGCAGCACCTGGCCGTTGACATCTTTGACCACAGCGTCTGCTTCCTCTTGCACAGCCTCGGTCTGAGCGGGCCACTCAAAGCCGCAATCGGCGCAGACCAGATGGGCGCCATCGGCATAGGTGTTTTCCAAAGTGCATTGGGGGCAGGCGGGCAGGGTG
>CAIYQF010000478.1 GCA_903928325.1 uncultured beta proteobacterium
ATGCCGTAGGTCTCGCTAAGCATCTTGGCCACGAGCGGGTGCGGGTACTCGACCGGTTCGCGCCCGTGCTTGCGTGCGACGAAACTCGGGATCAGGTCCATCGGGCCTGGTCGGTACAGCGCATTGAGCGCAATCAGGTCTTCCAGGCGCGTGGGCTTGGCGTCGCGCAGCATGCCTTGCATGCCGCGGCTTTCAAACTGGAACACGGCCTCGGTCTTGCCCTCGGAGAACAGGCGGTAGACGCGGGCGTCGTCCAGCGGCAGGTTCTCAAACGCAAAGTCTTGCTGCCCGGCGTGGCGGGCCATGATGAAGTCGCGCGCAATCTCCAAAATCGTGAGCGTGGCCAGGCCCAAAAAGTCGAACTTGACCAGGCCTATGGCTTCCACATCGTCTTTGTCAAACTGGCTGACTGCGGATTCGCTGCCCGGCTGCTGGTATAGCGGGCAAAAGTCGGTGAGCTTGCCGGGTGCGATCAGCACGCCACCGGCGTGCATGCCGACGTTGCGGGTCATGCCTTCAAGCTTGCGGGCGAGTTCGAGCAGGGTTTTGACGTCTTCTTCGCGTGCTTCGCGCTCAGCCAACAAGGGCTCGGCCTCAGTAGCGTAGATGGTTTTGTCGTCTTTTTTGCGGTCTGGCGGGGGCAGTTGCAGGGTGACCGAGGTGCCGGGTTTGTTGGGGATGAGCTTGCTGATGCCGTCGCAAAAGCCGTACGGAAAGTCCAGCACGCGGCCCACGTCGCGAATAGCGGCGCGCGCGGCCATGGTGCCAAAGGTGACGATTTGGCTCACTGCGTCTTTGCCGTATTTGTCTTTGACGTAGTCGATCACCAGGTTGCGGTTGGTCTGGCAAAAGTCGATGTCAAAGTCGGGCATGGACACGCGCTCGGGGTTCAAAAAGCGCTCGAACAGCAAGTTGTATTGCAATGGGTCCAGGTCGGTAATCTTGAGCGCATACGCCACCAGACTGCCCGCGCCCGATCCGCGCCCCGGCCCCACGGGGCAGCCGTTGTTTTTGGCCCAGTTGATGAAGTCGCCCACAATCAAAAAGTAGCCCGGAAAGCCCATTTTGATGATGGTGGCCAGCTCAAACTCCAGCCGCTCCAGGTAGCGCGGCAACTGTGCGGCGCGCTCGGCCTCTGCGGGGTACAAGTGGAGCATGCGCTCGGTCAGGCCCTGGTGCGAGGCGTAGCGAAAGTAGTCCTCGGGTGTCATGCGCACGCCGTCCACCAGCGGGGTGGGGAATTCGGGCAACTGCGGCTTGCCCAGCACCAGGGTCAGGTTGCAACGCTTGGCGATTTCTTCGGTGTTGGCAATGGCCGAGGGCAAATCGGCAAACAAGGCCTGCATTTGCGCGCTGGACTTGAAATACTGCTCGCGCGTGAAGCGGCGCACGCGCTTGGGGTTGCTGAGCAAATCGCCGTCCGAGATACACACCCGCGCCTCGTGTGCCTCAAAGTCATCGGGCGCCAAAAACTGCACCGGGTGCGTGGCCACCACCGGCAGGTGCATGCGCGCGGCCAGTTGGGCGCATGCCACCACGTGCGACTCGTCGTCCGTGCGCCCGGCGCGCTGCACTTCCAGGTAAAAGCGGTGGGTAAAGATGCCTGCGAGTTGCAGCGCCAGGTCGTGCGCCCGCGCGGTGTCGCCCTGCACCAACGCCTGGCCCACCGGCCCGGCCTGGGCGCCGCTCAAGCAAATCAGGCCCTCGTTCAGCTCCTGCAACCAGGCCAGCTTGGCCGCCACCTGGGGTTTGCCGGTGTTTTGGGTGTAAGAGCGCGCCAAAAGTTCGGACAAATTCAGGTAGCCGCGCTGGTTTTGCACCAGCAGCACCATGCGCGCGGTGGCCAAGGGGTCAGCGCCCATGCCTTCCACAATCACTTCCGCCCCGATCAGCGG
>CAIYQF010000479.1 GCA_903928325.1 uncultured beta proteobacterium
GATCAACTCGCCCAACGGCCAGCGCCGCGCCGGCGCCGAGCGCGCCGCCATCAACGCGCCCATGCAGGGCACGGCGGCAGATTTGATCAAGCTCAGCATGGTCAAGGTGCAGCAAGTGCTCGACGCCGAGCACCGGGCCAGCAAGATGATTATGCAGGTGCATGACGAACTGGTTTTCGAGGTGCCGCTGGCCGAAGTGGATTGGCTGAAGATCGAGATCCCCCGCCTGATGGCCGAAGTGGCCACCCTGAAGGTGCCGCTGCTGGCCGAGATGGGCGTGGGCTCGAATTGGGACCAGGCGCACTGAGGCCCGTCCCTGCGGGCATTGGCCCCGGGCGCGCCTTGGGCGCAGGCCTGCGGCACAATCGGAGCCAGCATGCCGCCGCTGTGGCGCCCAGCGCTGCGTTGAGAGCGCCTGAATACGCTCCAACAGCCCTTGATCTACCCAGGGAGCAAACCATATGAACCAAAACACCATGCAAGACGCCCAAGCCCTTCTCGATGCGCGCGCCAGCGACGCCCAACCCAGCCGCCGCACCGCGCTCAAGGCAGTCGTGGGCGTTGGCTTTGCCGCGTCCGTACTCCCGGTGACGGCGCAGACCGTGGTCACCACGCCCGGCGAGGGCCTGCTGGCCGGGCGCATCACCATCGACGTCAACGGCTACGCCATGCCGGCCTACCGCAGCGCCCCGGTTGGCGCCAGTAGTGCCCCGGTGGTGCTGGTGGTGCCCGAGATATTTGGCGTGCACGAGCACATTGCCGACGTTACCCGGCGCCTAGCCCACTTGGGCTACCTAGCGATTGCCCCCGACCTGATGGCCCGCCAAGGCGACGCCTCCAGCTTTGCTGACATGGGCCAGCTGATGGCGCAAGTGGTGTCCAAGGTGCCCGATGCACAAGTAATGGCGGATATGGACGCCACCTTGGCCTGGGCCTCGCGCAATGGTGGCGACACCGCTCGCCTGGCAATTACCGGGTTTTGCTGGGGCGGGCGAATCACCTGGCTGTACGCCGCGCACCAGCCCCAGGTCAAGGCTGCCGTGGCTTGGTACGGTCGCCTGGTGGGCCAAAGCACGGCGCTGACGCCACTGCATCCGGTGGATGTCGTGGGCCAGTTGCACGCGCCGGTGCTGGGCTTGTATGGCGGAGCCGACACGGGCATCCCGTTGGAGACGGTGGAGTCCATGAAAGCCGCGCTGGCGGCAGGACCGGTGCAGGCCAGGGCCTCGCAGTTGGTGGTCTACCCCGATACCCCCCACGCCTTTCATGCCGACTACCGCCCTAGCTACCGTAAGGACGCGGCCCAGGACGGCTGGCAGCGGCTGACCCATTGGTTCCGAGCCCACGGGGTGTGATGATGACTCTTTTGGCCATTTTGCTGGGCACCCTGTTTGCTGGCGTGGGCAGCGTGTGGGTGGCAGCGGGATTGAGTTTTGGCCTGCTGGCGCGTTATACGCAGCACATGCTCAGTATGGCGGCTGGCGCCTTGCTGGCGACGGCGTTCATGCACCTGTTGCCCGAGGCGTTCGAAAGCCAGAGTAGCGCGCACGACATGTTTTTGACTTTGCTCACGGGGTTGGTGTTTTTCTTTTTGCTGGACAAGGCCGAGTTGTGGCACCACGGGCACGAGCATGCAGGGCACAGCCCCGCGCACCCGCATCCACAAGCAGACCTGCACCTCGGGGGCCAGCACCATGCAGCCCAGGCTGGTTTTTCTGCCAAGCCACACAGCCATGCCAGCGGTGGCTGGGCCGTGCTGGCGGGCGACAGCGTGCATTGCTTTGGCGATGGGGTGTTGATTGCATCGGCTTTTATCGCCGATATCCGGCTCGGCGTGATCGCCTCCCTGGCGGTGCTGGCGCACGAAGTGCCACACCACATGGGCGACCTCATGGTGCTGCGAGCCAACACCACGCACCGCAATGCGGCCTTGCTGAAGGTCTCGATGGCTGGTGCCGTAACCGCCCTGGGCGGATTGCTCGGGTTTTGGCTGGTAGACCAATTGAAGGACTATTTGCCCTATTTTCTGGTGGTTGCCTCTAGCAGCTTCATTTACGTGGCCTTGGCCGACCTGATTCCCCAGCTGCAAAAACAGCTTTCTGCGCGCCAGACAGCTGCCCAAATAGCGTGGTTGCTTGGGGGTATTGGCTTGGTGACGCTGGTCAGCGGTGTGGCCCACGCGCACTAGATATTGGTATTGCATCCCGCGATGCAGCACAATTCAACTACCAGGGCGCATGCTGCGCCGATACTGATCATTTTTCTTTACCGAGGAATTCACTATGAACGCAAATGTAAAAGCCGAGAGCGATGCCATGGCTCTAGAGGCGGGCAGTAACGCGCAGTGGCACGCGCGGCGCCTTGCGGCCACGCCGCGGGGTGTCGGGGTAATGGGTGATTTTTTCATTGACCACGCCAAGAATGCCGAGTTTTGGGACATTGAGGGCCGCCGCTACATAGACTTTGCGGCTGGTATTGCGGTGCTCAATACGGGCCACGTGCATCCCAGAGTGCAGGCCGCGATTGCCCAGCAGTTGGAGCGCTTCACGCACAGCTGCTTTCAGGTGGTTCCTTACACCCAATACGTGTCGCTGGCAGAGCGGCTCAATGCGATGGTTCCGATTGATGGGCCCAAGAAGACAGCTTTTTTCTCCACCGGTGCCGAGGCAGTTGAAAACGCCATCAAAATCGCCCGCTTTCACACCCAGCGCAGTGGAGTGATCGCTTTTGGCGGCGCTTTTCATGGACGTAGTCTGTTTGCAGTGGCGCTAACGGGCAAGGTCCAACCCTACAAGGCCGGTTTTGGACCCTTTGCTCCTGAGATTTACCACGTGCCATTTCCCTGCCACTGTGCCGATCTGGCCGACACGCAGTTTGCGATGGAGCAACTTTTCAAGTGCGATATCGATCCCAAGCGGGTGGCGGCGATTATTTTCGAACCGGTGCAGGGGGAGGGTGGCTTTAACCCGATTCAGACCGCTGCCGTGCAGTGGCTTCGAGCGCTGTGCGACGAGCACGGCATCGTTCTTATTGCCGATGAAGTGCAAACCGGCTTTGCCCGCACGGGCAAGATGTTTGCCATGGAGCACCACGGCGTGTCCCCGGAGATCGTGACGCTGGCCAAGAGCTTGGCGGGTGGAACCACCTTGTCCGCCGTTGTGGGCCGCGCAAACATCATGGATGCGCCCAATCCTGGTGGTTTGGGCGGAACCTATGCCGGTAACCCGCTGGCCGTGGCCGCTGCACACGCGGTGCTGGACGTGATGGCAGAGGAGCATTTGTGTGAACGCGCGCAGGTGCTGGGTGCGCGCTTGGTCACGCACCTACAAGCTGCCAAGGCCAATAGCCCTGCCATGGGTGATATTCGGGCCTTGGGCGCCATGGTGGCCTGCGATTTTGTGCACCCTAGCACCGGTGCACCCGACGCCGATCGGGCTAAGCAAGTGCAACAAGCGGCGCTCAAAATGGGCTTGCTGCTGCTGACCTGCGGGGTATACGGCAATGCCATCCGGTTTTTGTTCCCCTTAACCATCGAAGACAGCGTGTTTGCCGAAGCGATGCTTATTTTGGATAGCGTGCTGGCCTAAACGAGCGGTTTTCGCTGTTGATGACACCGTATTCAGACACCATTGCGGCCCTTCAGTCCCAGGGCATTCATTCGCTGCTGACCCAATTTTGTGACTTGCATGGCGTGGCCAAAGGCAAGCTGGTGCCGGTGGAGGGGCTGCAGGAATGGGTGGAGCAAGGTGCTGGTTTTGCCGGACCAAGCATCTGGGGAACCGGGCTGCCCCGGTTCGGCCCTCGCAGTGAGTACTACGGACGCGTGCAGTTGGAGTCCTTACAGCCCTTACCTTTTATGCTTGGCGTCGCACGCGCCGTGTGCGACGGTTTTGCCGGTGGCCAGCCCTTGGAAACTTGCTCGCGTCAACTGCTCAAAGCCGCGTTGGCACGCCTGGCTGCGCGGGGTTGGACCTTGTGGGTGGGCATCGAGCCCGAGTTCTTTTTGCTCCAAGAGGGCGAGTACGGGCGTTGGCAACTGGCGGACGCACAGGACCGCTTGGCCAAGCCATCCTACGATTTCCAGTCCATTTACCGCAATGCGGACTTTTTAGAAGAGATGCGCAGCACGCTCGTTTCCCTGGGCTTTGGACTGCAGCAGATAGACCACGAAGATGCGTGTGGCCAATATGAAATCAACTACCGGTTTGATGACGCGTTGGTGGCGGCGGACCGCTATATGCTGTTCAAGATGGTGGCCCACGCCGTGGCGCAAAAGCACGGCAAGGTGTTTAGTTGCATGCCTAAACCGTTTGCCAACGCGCCAGGAAGCGGGCTGCACTTTCACCTCAGTATCACCGACTCTGCTGGCCGCGCCGTGTTTTCAGATGCGCAAGGTGATTTGGGCTTGAGCCCCATCGGCCACCAGTTTGCTGCGGGTTTGTTGCACCACGCGGATGCGCTCAGTGCGGTTTGTGCCCCCACCGTCAACAGCTACAAACGCTTGGCGGTAAGTCACAGTGCATCGGGCACCACCTGGTCACCGGTTTGGAAGAGCTACGGCGACAACAACCGCACCTGCCTGGTGCGCACGGTGGCAGGGCGCATCGAGTGGCGTTTGCCCGACCCGTCGTGCAACGTGTACGCATCCATTGCAGCTACCCTGGTTGCGGGCCTGGACGGCGTTGACCAGAAGCGGGTAGCACCGAAACCCTGCGAAGAAGACCTGTACCTGCGGTACGCCAGCGGATTAGCCATGCCCGCGCGTTTGCCTAAAAATTTGGGGGATGCATTGGATGCCCTGGAGGCCGCGACGGCTTTTACGCAAACCCTGGGCACGCCGTTTTGTCAGCAGTTCATCGCACTGCACCGTGTGCAGTGGGATGCCTACAGCCAACAGGTAAGCGAATGGGAAATGGTGCACTACGCGAACGCCTTTTGAGCATTTTTCGTTCCCGCCCTTTTGCGATGCGTGATGTGTTGTCGCATTATGAAAAGTGATCGCATGGGGATGCAGCTTTATTATTTCACAATATGGTATATGGCTTATTTCCAATGAAATGCTTGAGCTAAGTACATGATTTTCATAAGAAAAATTATAGTCTTATATAAGACATAAGATTTATCATGTGTCTTATATAAGACCTAAAATACTCCCAACGGCACCGGAATTGCTTGACACCGCGGTGCCACCGTTTTAACCAACTTAGGAGTGTTTTATGCCCCAATCCCTGAATGAACAATTGAGCCGCGAGCAGCAGATCGCCGTACTGGAAAAAGACTGGGCGACCAACCCCCGTTGGAAAGGTATCAAGCGCGGCTACTCGGCTGCTGACGTGGTGCGTTTGCGCGGATCGTTCCAGGTCGAGAACACCCTGGCACGCCGAGGTGCGGAAAAACTGTGGGACCTGGTCAACAACGAGCCCTACGTGAACTGCCTGGGTGCGTTGACCGGTGGCCAGGCCATGCAGCAAGTTAAAGCTGGCGTAAAAGCTATCTACCTGTCGGGCTGGCAAGTGGCCGCCGACAACAACGAGTACTCGGCCATGTACCCGGACCAGTCACTGTACCCGGTGGACTCGGTGCCAAAGGTCGTGGAGCGCATCAACAACTCATTCACCCGAGCCGATGAAATTCAGTGGTCCAAAGGCGTAGGCCCCGGGGACAAGGGCTATATCGACTACCACGCCCCCATCGTGGCCGATGCAGAGGCCGGTTTCGGTGGCGTGTTGAACGCCTATGAATTGATGAAAGCCATGATCCGCGCCGGTGCCGGTGGCGTCCACTTTGAAGACCAATTGGCTTCGGTGAAGAAATGCGGCCACATGGGGGGTAAGGTGCTGGTGCCGACCACCGAAGCCTGCCAAAAGCTCATTGCTGCGCGCATGGCCGCCGATGTGTACGGCGTCCCCACGTTGGTCATTGCCCGAACGGACGCAGAAGCAGCCGACCTGTTGACCAGCGATTACGACGAAAACGACAAGCCGTTCCTGACCGGTGAACGTACGGCCGAAGGTTTTTATAAAACCAAGAAGGGATTGGACCAGGCTATCTCGCGCGCGGTGGCCTACGCCGAATACGCCGACCTGGTGTGGTGCGAAACTGGCACGCCCGACCTGGCGTTTGCCAAGAAATTTGCCGATGCCGTGCACGCCAGGCACCCCGGCAAGATGCTGGCTTACAACTGCAGCCCGTCGTTTAACTGGAAGAAGAACCTGGACGACGCGACCATTGCCAAGTTCCAAAAAGAGCTGGGCGCCATGGGCTACAAGTACCAGTTCATTACTTTGGCCGGTATTCACAACATGTGGTATCACATGTTTGACCTGGC
>CAIYQF010000480.1 GCA_903928325.1 uncultured beta proteobacterium
ATCGCCATGGCGCTGGCCTGCGGGGCCTCGGTTTTTTTGACCGGCGGCTCGGGGTCCGGCGCTGCAGCGGCACTTTGGGCTTTCGCAGCTTGGGCTTTTTCCGGGGCCGTCAATGCTTTGGGCCCCGGCGCGTCCGGCGAACGCGGCTGCGAAGCAGGCGTTAGTAGTGGATCTGTCAGCATGGTAGGCCTTTGAAAGGAAGATACTGCTACATCGGCTTGGGCAGGAAAAAGCTGAGGGCGCAGGCCCAATCAGTCGATTAATTACGTACTTGTCACGCGAAAACACCGGTGAAATGGTGAAAATGACGGAAATGGTCGAAGTGCTGGCGTGTGTTGTGCCGCTTGCCGCGCAAGAGGCTGCCGACCGACCGCCAGGCCCAGGAGCACCATGAACATCCTATTAATTGAAGATGAGCCCCGCATCGCCGAGTTCGTCCGTCACGGACTCTGCGCAGCCGGTTTTTCGGTAGACCACGCCCAGGACGGCGAAGAAGGCTTGGCCCGTTCGCGCGAACAAAGACATGAAACCATTGTGCTCGACATCATGCTGCCCAAGGTGGACGGTTATGACGTGTTGCGCCAGATACGCAAAGAGGGCAACCACACCCCGGTGATCATTCTGAGCGCCAAAGTCGACTTGCCCTACCGCCTGCTCGGGTTTGAAGTGGGCGCCGACGACTACCTGCCCAAGCCTTTTTTTGTCGAAGAACTGGTCGCCCGGATCAAAGCCCTGCAACACCGCCGCACCACCGAAGCGCCGCAAGAACTGCGTTTTCAGGACCTGGCGCTCAATGTCGTTACCCGGCGTGCACAGTGGCACGAAACCAGCGCCACACTCAGCCAGCGTGAGTTCACCCTGATGGAGTATTTGCTGCAGTCGCCAGGCCATATTTATTCGCGCAAAAACATACTCAAGTACGTCTGGGATATCGACTTTGATCCGGAAACCAATGTGGTCGACGTGTGCGTGCAGCGCATCAAAAGAAAGCTCAGCCGCAAAGACCACGCCAGTTTGTCCCCGATTGAGTCGGTTCGCGGCGTGGGCTACCGCATCCGCGCCGAGCCGGAGCAGTGATAAAACGGTCGTTCCGACTGCAGTTGGCGCTGCGCCTGCTGGGGATGACGCTCCTGGTCATCTTGCTCAACCGGGGCATCGCCGTACTGGTATTGGAGCAGTCCCTCACCACAACGATCCAGCAAGAGATCGTGCTGGGCTTGCAACAATGCGCCAGCAAGGTCGCTGACCGGGAAGTCTTTTATCGCTGCTACCGGCATATCGACTCCAAATCACCCAGCAAGTATTTGATTGACACGTTCACGGTATGCGCGGGCGATGCGGCGGACCCGCAGTCATGCCTCGCGCTCACCGACGGCAGCATCGCCTGGCGGCGCCAGGACGACCACAGCCCCGCTGGCGCCGCCCTGGCGTTTACCGACTACCGCCAATCCCATTGGCTTGGCGTGCGCATGCAGGTGGGCGAGCGCAGTACCACCGTGGCGCTCACCCAGGCCCGCTTGCGGGACTACCTGAATGAAATGTGGAGCGTGCGCGATGCCATTCTGTGGATGAGCCTGCCCCCCATCATCCTGGCCGTTTTGTTGATGTCCTGGTACGTCATGTTTTGGGTGATGAAGCCCATCCATTTGATCGAGAACGCTTTGCTCGAACTCGATCTCGATACCCTGGATAAGCCGATTTCCACCCCGCCCACATACCAAGAGTTTGAATACATCGTCTCGGTGTACCAGTCGCAGCGCGTGCGCTTGAAGGAGAGCTACGAGAAAATTCGCAACTTCACCGCCAACGCGTCGCACGAACTCAAAACACCTTTGACCATTTTGCGCGGTAGCGCAGAACGCTTCATCGGCAGTCTGCCCGCAGGCAGCACCGCGCAAGTCGATGCGCGGGCCATGGGCGAGGAGGTTGAACGCCTGATCGACATTACCGATAAACTGCTGCTGCTGTCGCGCGCCGACGCCCATTCACTGGTGCTGGACCGCACCGCATGGGACCTGAGTGCATTTTTGGACAAACTGGCCGACGACGCCGCCCAGTTTCAGAGCACAGTGCACATCGTCAAACACATCACCCCCGGCGTTTTCTGGCAGTGCGACCGGGTGCTGTCCAAGCAGCTGATCCACAACCTGTATACCAACGCATCCAAATACAACATTCCCAAAGGACGGATCGTCTTTGCACTGGAAAAGCGCGACGGTGATTTCAACCTCACCATCGAAAACACCAGCGCCCGCGTGGCCGCAGACTTGCCCAAGCGCGCATTCGATCGCTTTTACCGGGGCGACGCCGCACACAACCGCGAAGTCGATGGCATGGGCTTGGGTCTAAGCATTTGCCGCAAAATCGCTGCGCTGCACCATGGCGTGCTGGAGATGGCGGTGTCGCCCGCGTCGGTCGTTACTGTCACCCTCACGGCCCCGATGGACGCAAGCACTACGCGAAAATAACAACTTCGTTAACTTACTGGTTTTTTTGATGACAAAAACGCCAGTAATCTCACCATTACAGTTCTGTCATCCCTAGCCACAGAGGCAATGGTTAGTCTGGGCCATGCGCACTGAAACCACCCGCCCCTCCCTGCTGGACACCGCCAGCCAGTCCAACTTTGCCCAAGCCGCGCCCAGCGATGCGCCCGCTGAACTGAGCCCGCCTTTGGTGCTGGCAGCCGCCTTGGTCTACATGATGGCGGCCAATGGCGCGATTGACGAGTCCGAAAGCAGCCAGCTCCAATCTGTCATCGGCAAAAACAAGCAGTTGCTCAACTGCGCGGTGGACTATGTGCACGCCGTCCCCTTCGACCAGTTTTTGCGCCAGGCCCCCCAGGGCATGTCCAGCGCCGACAAGCTCAGCGTGCTAACCAATGTGTGCGACTCCATGCTCTCCGACGGGTATGCCGACGAACAAGAGCTGGACTTGCTGCATGCCATTACCAGCGCGTTTGGCTTTAGCGACGAGTCGTTTGAGCCCTTTTACCAGACCGTTGCACTCAAGAACAACAAGTCCATCCTGGGCCCGTACAAGGTCCACGACATGGACGAGGGCCGCATCAGCCCGCACTTGGCTTTGGCCGCCTGCCTGATCTACATGATGGCCTCCGACGGATCACTGGGGCCCGAGGAAATTGGTCGGCTGCAGTCCCTGATTGGCGAGTTTGAGGGCCTTCAAAAAGTCGCTGTCAAGCACGCGCTCAAAGTCAAATCGGATAAATTTTTGACGCTGGCAGCGCAGGCACTGGCGCCACAAGCCAGGCTCTTCGTGCTGGCCAATGTGGCCGACATCATGCTGTCGGACGGCGTGGTGGAGCCAGCAGAGAAAAAACTTTTTGCCAGCATGCTGGAGGCCTTCGACACCACGCAAGAGGCCTTCAAGCCCCACTACCTGGCCATCACGGTTAAAAACATCCGCTCCTTTTCGACCGACGATTTTGAGTACGTCCGCAGCGGCCCGGCTCTGGACGCCAACGGGGACACGACCGCCATGGGTCAGCTGGGTTCGACCATCAACCAAACCATGCGCGACAACATCGTCAAGGTGTCGCAGGGTTTTGGAAGCTCCAAAAAAATAGACCGCCTGGCCCGCAACTCGGTGCAGCAGCCCGGCGCCGACAAGGACCCGTCCACCGGCTCGAACGCCAACGCCAGCCCACGACCCAACGCTTTTGGCAACAGCGACACCGGCTACGCGGCCAATACCGGACGCAAGTTGGTCGCATTCAAACGCAGCGGCCCCAGCGATTTGGCGCCTCCGTCCGCCACATTTGGCGCGCGACCACGCCCGCAGGGCTCTTGCGCCGCGCAGGACGACCACGACACGCTAACCGTGCAGCCTGGTGACGCTACAAGCCATTTTTCCGTCAGTTCCAAGCCTGTTCGGCGCAACGCGCCGCACAAGCCCCTGGCCACCCACGGTGCTGCCGAGCGCGAACACGCCAAGGTGCGGCTCAAGGTGATCGTGGACACCACCAAGCAAATCCGGGTGGAGATTGACGACATCGACGCACGCAAGGGCGAAGTCTCCCCGGTGCAGTACGCCAAAAGTGCGCCCTCGGTGGCTAAGCCAGAGACCGTGATGGCTCAGCCAGCGTTCGTGGCGGCCCCGCCCGAGCCTGTGGCGGCAATAGCGGTGTCCGTCGTGCAAACAGCAGCCGGCTTTGCTGCGCAACCGCGACCAGCATCTGTCCAAACCGCCGAGACCGCACCCATGGTGCAGTCCGCGCCCCAAAAACCGGTGGACCGCGCACGCGTGATACGCCACCCGGCAGCGTCTACCCTGCTCGGTGGCTTGGCCATTGCCGCTGCAGCCAGCATTTTTGCCGGCATGGCAGCCGCTGCCATGCCGCCCGCCGCAGCGCCCCTGTCCTTGCGCTCCAGTAGCCTGGAGCCGTGCTGGTTGGCCAGCGCCCTGTCCAAGCAATCGACACGTCCCCGTGGCGGCGTGGGGTGCTGGCAGTCGCCCCAGCCGCGATCGACACTTGAGCGCACGGTCTTGCGCAATCTGCTGCCGCAGTGAGCCCAAGGGGGCTCGCCCCCTGCTTGCCCGCTTACCGGGCAAACACCTTGCCCGGATTCATGATGTTGTGCGGGTCCAGCGCGGTTTTTATGGCACGCATCATGTTCACCGCGCCTGCGCCCGTCTCGGCCACCAAAAAGTCCATCTTGTGCAGGCCAATGCCGTG
>CAIYQF010000481.1 GCA_903928325.1 uncultured beta proteobacterium
CGCCGGCGTGCAGCGCCAGGCGCGGGGTCATGGCTTGCACCTTGGGCGGCGCGTACAGCGTGTCGCCAAGAATCGGGTGGCCCAGCGCCCGCAAGTGCACGCGCAGCTGGTGGCTGCGCCCGGTAAGTGGCTCCAACTCCAGGCGGCTGGTTTGGCGCTGCGGGTCGTGCGCCACGCAGCGCCAGCGGGTTTGGCTGGGCTGGCCGTCTGGGTGGATGGTGCGCAAGGGGCGGCGGGGCCAGTCCACCAGAATGGGCATGTCAATGGTCTGCCAGTGCGCTTGCTGGGGCAGCAGCCCGGCCACTTCGGCCACATAGCGCTTTAGTACCTTGCGTTGCTCAAAGGCGGCGCTTAGGGCGCGCTGGGCGTCCGGGCCGCGCGCCATCAATATCAAACCCGAAGTCGCCATGTCCAGCCGGTGCACCACCAGCGCGTCGACAAACCGGGCTTGCACCCGGGCGCTCAGGCAATCTTGCTTGTCCGCACCCCGGCCGGGCACCGATAAAAGGCCCGAAGGTTTGTTGAGTACCAGTAGAAAGTCGTCTTGGTATACCAGCGCAATGCCCTGGGGCACGGCTAGGCCGGCGCCGGACGGGATGGAAGTCACGGTGCCGCCTGCGTGCGGCGAATTTGTTGCACGTCGAGCGCGCTCACCGGCGCAGCTTGGTTGCCCCAGGCGCTGCGCACATAGGTCAACACGGCGGCCACATCGGCGTCGCCTAGTTGCAGCAAAAACGCAGGCATGCCAAACGGGCGGGGGTTGCCCGCCGTGGCGGGGGCAAAGCCGCCATGCAGCACGCTGAGCACCGCATTGTTGGGCTGGGCCATTCGCACCGCGCGGTTTTCCGCCAGCGCGGGGTAGGCGCCAGCCTGGCCTTGGCCTTCTTTGCCGTGGCAGTCGGCGCAATGGTCTTCATACAGTTTGGCTGCGCGCGGGTCGGCCTTGGCATTTGACAGGTGCGGGCCCTCGGGTGCTGCGGGCTGCGCCACTGTCTGCAAGTACAGGGCCATGGCTTGGGCGTCAGCTTCGGTGAGGTACTGGGTGCCGTGCAACACCACTTGGGCCATGGGACCGCCCGCAAAGCGCCCGTCCGACACGCCGGTTTGCAGCAGAGCCACGGTGTCCGCCACCGAGGTGGATGCGGCCTGTTCAGCGCTTTGCAGCGAGGGCGCGTACCACGCCACGCCGGGCAACACGGCGCCCGCTAGTTCCTTGCCACGCACCAAGCCGCCCAGCAGGCCGCGGGTGCCGTGGCACTCGGTGCAGTGGCCCAGTCCGTGGATCAGGTATTCGCCGCGTTCCAGACGGGCCGTATCTGTGGAAGTCACTCCGCTGGCGCCAAGGATGGGGCTTGCCCGATGGATGTCCGCGCTTGCAGGCTGCGGCCAAAAATACAGGGCACGCCAGACCGCCAGCGCAGCCTGGGTGTTAAACGGCCAGGCCAGTGGCGATGCGGAATTGGGGCGTGGTGATGCCGCCACGGTTCGGAGGTACGCAAACAGCGCGTCAGCGTCAGCCCGGCTGACGCGGGTGTAGCTGGTGTACGGAAAAGCGGGCAAGAGGCGCCGCCCGTCACGGCTTTTGCCGTGGTGCAAGGCGCGCCAGAAGTCGTCTGCGCTCCATTGGCCAATGCCGTGGGCCGGGTCGGGGGTGATGTTGGTGGATACGACGGCGCCAAACGGCGTCTCGATGGCGCGCCCTCCAGCAAATGCCGCCTCACCCGGTGCGGTATGGCATAGCGCGCAATTGCCGATGCGCGCCAGATAGGCGCCGTGCCCCACCGATGGCGCGGCGCTGGCGCCCGAGCTGGCGCTCCAGGTGCGCTCGTGCCAGGCGTCGGCACCCCAAAACACCCACACGCAGGCTGCTACCAGCAGCGCGCTTATCGCACGGGCGGTGCGCCGTAGCCACGGTGCCCGCTGCGCACCCGCCTGGCGGTTTGGCGCGACGTTCATGGCGCGCTGCCGCATTCGATGGCGCTGGAGCCTGGGGCCAGCGCTGGCCTTTGCGCCACGGCGTGCGACGCCTTGGGCACGGTCTGGCTAGATAGCCAGGTGGTGACGGCGTGCACGTCGGCGTCGCTCAGGCTTTGGGCGACGTGCGCCATGCAGTCGGGCGCTTGCGCCCGGCGCTGCCCGGTTTGCCAGCCGCCGAGCTGGGCGTTCAGGTAGTCGCGCGGCAGGCCCAGCAGGCCGGGGGTGTTGGGTTGCACCCCCGTCAGGGCGGTGCCGTGGCACTGCGTGCAAGCCGGTATGTTCAGGGTGCCGTCACCGTGCAGCGCCAGTGTTTGGCCGCGCGCCCGCATCACAGGGTCTGCACGCTGCGCCACCGGTGGCGGGTAGGGAACCTCCAGCGCAGAAAAGTAGTTCGCGATCTCATGGAGGTAGGCGTCGCTCAGCGTGGCCAGCAGCCCTTGCATGGGGGCGTAATGGCGACGCCCGTCCTGGATGTTGCGCAGCTGGTTATACAAATAGCCCGCCGGCTTGCCAGCCAGGCGGGGGTAGTAGCCGTCGGGGCCGGACTTGCCTTGCGGGCCGTGGCAACCGGTGCAGGCCAGCGTGCGCTGGGCCATGCTGTCTTCCCACGCCGCTTGGACCGGCAAGGCCGCTGCCCACAAGACCCACAGCCACATGACCCAAGCCACAGGTGCCAGCCCATGGCGGGCGCGGGGAAAAGAAAAAACGCTCGCACATCGCATGCGGGCTACTGTAACCCGCAGCCGTGTCGGCAGCGGCCTTAGTCAACCCAGACCACGGCGCGCGACTGGCGCAGCCAGGCCTCGAAATGGGGCGCGTAGGCTTCTTCGATCTGGTTGCGTTTGACCTTGAAGGTGGGCGTAGCAAAGCCGTTTTCCGGCGTCCACAAGACGCTGACCACGGCTAGCAGGTCCAGCCGCTCGTGGTGATCGAGCCGCGCGTTCACGCTGTGCAGGTGCTGCCCTAGCGACTCGGTCAGGGCCTCACGGGCCGCAGGGTCGGCGCAGCGTGTGGCTGCGTCTTGGGACAGCATTACCACCGCGAGCGGTTGCGTCAGGTTGGCGCCGGTCACAGCGCAGGCCTCGATGTCGGGGTGGGTGACCAGCAGGTCCTCAATGGGCGCGGGCGCCACGTACTTGCCTTTGCTGGTTTTGAAAATGTCTTTCACCCGCCCGGTAATGCTGAGCTGGCCCTGGGCGTCGCAGCGGCCCTTGTCACCGGTGCGCAGCCAGCCGTCGGCCGTCAGGGCGAGTGCGGTTTGTTCCGGGTTGTTGAAATAGCCTTGCATCAGTGCCGGGCAGCGCATTTGAATCTCGCCGCTTTCGGGGTCAATGCGGCTGTCCACCCCGTCGTAGGGCAGCCCAACCGAGCCCACGCTGGAGCCACCGGGCAGCGTGGAGTGCGACACGCCGCAGTTTTCGGTCATGCCGTAGACCTCAATCAAATCGAGGCCGAGTTTGCGGAAAAAAGCCAGCACGTCGGCCGGCATGGGTGCCGCTCCGCCGGCCGCGAGTCGGCACTGGTCCAGGCCCAGGCTGCTGAGAATCTTGCGCCGCACC